>SKZY01000108.1 GCA_007127095.1 Planctomycetaceae bacterium | reverse complement strand
CCAAACTCTCCGTCGGTGACACCGAGGCAACTCTGACCGGTTCGCTGCTCGATGGCCAATCGTTCGCGGTATCCGCAGCGGTCGAAGTGATTTCCAGTGGCAGTGGCAACGGGAAGGGCAACGCGGGTGGTAAGAGCCAAGGTGGTGGCAACGCGAAGGGCAGGGGCAACCGTTAACCCCCGATCGACATCGGTTGGCCCGACCTGGTAGGTTGACCCTCAAAACCGGGTAAATCGGCCGCCGCGATCCGTTCGCGGCGGCCGTTTACCGATTTCGTTGGCCCGTTCAACATTGCCATGACGCCATCCGAATCCGCCCCGTCGTCACTCGCTCCGAATCCTCACGGTCATCTCTGGCATGGCGTGTTTCCTGCAATCGTCACGCAGATGCATCGCGACGGCTCGCTCGACCTCGAAGCGACCGCCGAACATTCCGAAGTCTTGATCAACAGCGGTATCCGCGGATTGATTTTCCTCGGGTCGTTGGGTGAAAACCAAATGCTGCTGGCCGACGAGAAACGGCTGGTGATGGCCGAAATGGTCAAGGCGGTCCGCGGGCGAATCCCCGTACTCGCCGGTGTGGCCGAGACCTCAACCGCCGAGGCGAATCGTTTCGTCGCTGATTGCCAAAAAATCGGTGTCGATGGCGTGATGCTGCTGCCGGCGATGGTCTATCGCACCCCCGACCCCCACGAAACGCTCGAACACTTTCGTTCCGTCGCTCGGCAGACCGACCTGCCGATCATGGTTTACAACAACCCGATCGCCTACGGCAACGACATCACCCCCGCGATGTTCGCCGAACTCGCCGAAGTCGAAAACTTGATCGCGCTCAAGGAAAGCAGTGCCGACACGCGGCGGATCACCGACCTGCACAACGTCGTCGGCAATCGCTTCGCGATCTTCACCGGCGTCGATGACCTGGCGTTGGAAAGCGCCGTACTTGGGATCGACGGCTGGGTCGCCGGAACCGGGATCGCCTTTCCGGATCACAACCAAAGACTCTGGGAAGCGATGCAAGCCGGCCACTGGGATCGTGCAGTCGAACTCTACCGCTGGTTCACTCCGCTGTTGCACCTCGACACCCACGTCAAGTTCGTCCAATACATCAAACTCTGTGTCCAAGAATGCGGCTTGGGCAAAGAATGGACCCGGGCGCCCCGGTTGCCGATCAGTGGCGCTGAGCGAGAAGCCGTGCTCAAAATCATCCATCACGGCATCGCCACCGCCCCACCCCTGCACTGATCGAAACCATGTCACCCGCCAGCAGACATCTCAATCTGCACAACCCGCACTCATTCCAGCGATAAGCACCACCGGAGGAGTCTTTGGGCATAACGCTCCTCCAGGCGCGACCAGATCGCTGGGGCGTTTACTCGCAAAGATTTAAGCAGGGGGCTTGGTTGTGTGATGGATTGCGGCGAGCACCTCGGGATCGGGATAGACTCGACAATGATTATCCCGAAGGGATACAAGCCATTAGCCGGGGGTCGAGCGCAGCGACCACCCCCGGAGGAGAATCGCCCGAAAGATAACCGACCCCGAAGGGGTCGCAGCGCGATGCTAATCTACACAAGTCGTACAAACACCAACCGAACAAAAGACACCCTCCCGCGGGAGGGTCAAGCATAAGCGAGGGGTGGGCTGCCAGTAGCTCCTCAAGATCAGCCATCACCCACGCCACGCGAGGCCACATGCCTCGCGCATTTCGTCGCCTCGCGACTTGTATCGATACCAATACCCGTCGTAAGGTCGATCTGCATCGAGGGGAGAGAGCCGCGAAGCTGGCGACCGGCAGTAGCCCCGGGTGAGCGCCGGCTCGCTTTGCGAGCCAAGCGTAACCCGGGGTTGAAACAACCCCAGCGCTCGGCGACGAGCAGACGATTCATCACATCGCTCGATCTAACCGAGTCGCAACCGGCCAAACCGATGCTGCTGCTGGTACAACCGGCGATTGGCTGTCCGCATCCATCGGATTGCGACTCGGCAGAATCGATTGGGTCTGTGAATCGATCGCTCGTCGCCCGCGCTGTTGTACTCGCAAACCCCGGGTTCCGCTCACCTCGCGGGGCTCGTCATCGCTACACCCGGGGCTACTGCCGATGGCCGCTTCGCGGCATTTAGCAACGAAAAACATGGCCTCAACGTTCATTGCGGCAACGATCGATGCTTGCCAGCCAAAGTGAACCACGGACTTGCGTCCGTGGCTAATGCATTTCATCGCTTCGCGACTTGGGTGGGGGCGAAAGTCTCTGCGACTTCCGCTACGGGGGATGACGGAGGCCGCTCGGCTTACGCCGTGGCGTTGGGATGCGGGCCGCTGGCGAGTTTTTGGCGGGCGAAGCCGGCGGCTCCCAGGTAGCCGGCGTCGCTGCCGATGTCGGCGAAGACGATTCTTGTTCCTTCATACACGTTTTCGAAGGTGCGACTGCGGAACTCGGCGCGGATCTGGTCGAGGAAGCGACGGCCGATCGGTGAGTCGTTGCCTCCAAAGGTCATCGCGCCGCCGATGGCGATCAACCCGGGGTCGAGGACGTGGACGATGGTGGTGATTCCGACACCGAGCCAACGGGCCGCTTCGTCGATCAGGTCGATCGCCAATGGGTCGCCCGCTGTGGCCGCTCGATAGACGTCCAACGGAGTGACTTCTCCATCGATTCGACTCAGTAGACTCGGTTCGCCTTGATCGAGGCGCTGACGGGTGCGGAGCATCACGGCGGTCGCTGATGCGTAGGCTTCCAATTGGCCTCGGCCGCCTCCCCAGCCACACAACCGGGCCGTCGGCGAGGGGTCGACGATCAGGTGCCCGAACTCGCCGCCAAAACTGTTCGTTCCGCCGATCAGCCGGCCGTCGCTGATGATTCCGCCGCCGACGCCGGTGCCGAGTGTTAACAGGACGAGTGAGGATGAGCCTTGACCGCAGCCGAGCCACGCTTCACCGCAGGCGGCGGCGTTGGCGTCGTTGTTCATCGCCACGGGACGTCCGGTCAAGTCGGCCAAGCACTGGCGGAGATTGAAATTGGCCCAGTGCGGAAGTTGCGGCGGCTCGACCAAGAGCCCGCTGGCGAGGTCGAGTGGACCGGGTGCGCCCAGCCCGATCGCGGCGATGTCACCGCGGGTGAGATTCCGCGCAGCGAGGAAGGCATCGAGCACATCGACAACACGACTCATCGCCGCCGCCGGCCCAGCGGGCTCTTCGGTATCGATCGATTCGAAGGCGAGCGTTTGGCCGAGGTCATCGACCAAGCCGATCTTGATCCCGGTTCCGCCGACGTCGACACCGAGAAAATAGGGAGGCTGAACGGTGGCAGCGGGTGCGGGTGCGTTGGTCAATGTGGCGGTAATCCGATTGAGGTGCGGGCGATGACTCGGAGATGTGGCGAGCCGTTCGGGGGCTGAGTTTGCCCGCTGACCGCGGCTTTCGTCAACGCTCCCGCACGCTGCTGAGCCGTGTGAGCGAAAAACGTGCCAGACACTTACTTTTTCGCTCGATCCTAACGTACCCAGACGGATTGTGAACCGCTGGCGAACCCGTCGGCCCCTTCAAGATCGACCAACAACCGCATCGGCCCGGTCACTCCAGGCGGCAGATCGAGCTCCGCCTGCCAACTGCCGGGCTGGGAGATGTCGATTCGGCAACGGGTGACCGAGGTGTCGTTGGCGAGTCGATAACGCGCGATTTCGTCGGTATCGGAGGGCGGCAGGGGGACCGAACTTTCGTCGGTTGGGGACGGCGGAACCGTGCCGATACGGCGGTGCAATTCAACGGTCAGACGACCGGCAAGCGGCGTCGAACCGGAGATCGCTAGCGGAGTGCCGGCGACCGACTTGGGCAAGAGTTCGAGGTCGATTTTGTGGGGATGGTCGAGTCGCATCGTCGGATCGCCGAGCCAGTTGTAGAGCTGCATGTGCTCGCGGCGTTCGGCGTCGATGCGGCCGCCGCCGAGCATCGTCGCCAGGCCATCGATCACCAGTCGACGTGACTGCAGTTCGGGGTCGGCGTCACTGGGGGTGGCGAGTTCGGTCAGGGTATCGAGCCATGCGTCGCCGAGACGCTGGGGTTGGCGGTAATAGACCGAATGAATCAGAGCCAGCGCGGCGGCGGCATTGCCATAGGGCATCGTCACACGAGAACCGGCCAGCACAGCGACGGGGCCGCCGGAGGCGAGCAACATTCGCTGGGCCAAGCAGTCCTCGGTCGCATCAAAGGCGCCGGTGTAACAGGCCAGCAGCAGCGCGATCGGTGCCGAATCGGCGGGACGCTGCAGGTAGCCGACATCGTCGGTGGTCAGTACAGGGCGGCCGTAGGGACCGGCGGGGACTCGGTCGAGTTCACAGATGTGGCCATGTCCGGCATAAACCCAAAACCGGGCTCCGTCGCGATAGTTGGCCAGCACGGTATCGGTGAAGCATTCGGGGCCAGGACAGAAGAGGCTTTTGGGCCCCGCGTGGGTGACTCGGGTGCGGACCGAGCCGGGTAGGGAACCGGTGATCATGCCGCTGGCCACGGTCTCGATCGCTCCGTCGACCAAGGCGCCAAAGCCGCCGAGTCCGGCGACCAGGTCGACTCGCGATCGCCAGCGCCCGAAGTCGCGACTGTCCTCGTACGCAGCGATCCGGGCGAGGATCTCGGTCGCTTGGGCCGGCGAGCGGACGGGCAGCCGGCCGACGGCGGCGTTGACTTCGCCATCACGGTTGAAATCGCCGTAGAGGTAATCGCCAGGCAGATGCGGTGATGGCTGCCACGGGGCGGTCGCATCGGCGCCAGAATAAATCGTCGGGACGTAAGTCTGGGGATCGGCGGGAGTTCCTTGATCGGTCAGGCGGGAATCGCCCACCAGCAGGACATACCGTGTGGTGCCGGGTATCGCCGCGGCGGTGATCGCTTGGCGAGTCGAATCGGCCGTCGGCCCGGGGGCGACGACGTGGGCATGGAGTCCTTCGGCGCGCCGTCGGATCAGCCACGGCTGGAGCGCCGGCTGAAGACTGGGCGGACAGACGACAATCGCTTGTGGCGTCGGTTCGGCATCGGCTGCGGCGTGGCCGGCACAGCCGAGCAGAATCGCCACGACGAGCAACAAGCGAGGGAAAAAGGGGTCAGGCCTCTTTTGCGAGGAACTCGCCCTGCGGGTGCTGCGCACAAAAGAGGCCTGACCCCTTTTTCCCTCCGCCCTGCGGGTGCTGCGCGCAAAAGAGGCCTGACCCCT
>SKZY01000269.1 GCA_007127095.1 Planctomycetaceae bacterium | reverse complement strand
GTCGTCAGCGGCCGACAGACACCGGCCATCGCTGGTCGCTGAGTCGGTTGGCTGAGTCGGTCGCAGCGTCTTTTGGCGTCAAGCGATGATGTCGGCGATCGGTTTGCCGAAGTCGATCTCGAGCCGCTTATGACCGGGGACTTCGAGCTCTCGCGGGTCGAGCCCCAATTGATGGAGGACGGTGGCGTGGATATCGGTGACGTAATGCCGATTTTCGACGGCATGAAAGCCGAGTTCGTCGGTTGCGCCGTGGGCGATGCCGCCTTTGAGTCCACCGCCGGCCATCCAGACCGAAAATCCGTAGGGATGGTGGTCGCGTCCGTCGCTCCGTTCGGCTCCCGGCGTGCGTCCAAACTCGGTCGCCCAGACGACGAGCGTTTCGTCGAGCATCCCGCGGCGCTTGAGGTCTTTGATCAAGCCGGCGATCGGCTGATCGACGGCGCGGCAACGGGTGGTGTGGTTTTTCAAGAGGCCGCTGTGGGCGTCCCAGCCGTCGTCGTAGATCTGGATGAAGCGGACGCCGCGTTCGACCAATCGCCGAGCGGCCAAACTGTGCCGCCCCATGGTTTGCGTGGCGGGGTCATCGAGCCCGTAGAGCGATTGCGTTTCGGCGGTTTCGTCGCTCAGCCGGACAACCTCCGGGATCGACATTTGCATCCGTGAGGCGAGTTCATAGCTGCGAATTCGGGCCCGCATCGCCGGATCGTCCGGGTACTCGATCCCGGCCAGCGTGTTGAGTCGATCGAGCAGATCGAGTTGTTGACGGCGTTCGGCGATCGACACGCCACGACCGGGCGAGCCGAATCGGAGCGGGTTGTTCGGGTCGAGTGACATCGTCACCCCGGCATGTTCGGGGCCGAGATAACTGGCACCGTGGGCGCCGACGCCGCCGCAGCAATCGCCCGGTCCGCCGCCCATCACGACGAACTGGGGCAGGTTATCGTTCAGCGATCCGAGGCCGTAGTGGACCCACGATCCGATCGAAGGGTGGAAGCCATCGAAGATATGGCGGCCGGTATGGAATTGCAGTTGGGCGGCATGGTCGTTGTCGGTCGTCCACATCGAGCGGACGATCGCCAAGTCGTCGACGCAATCGCCGACATGCGGCCACCAATCGCTGACCGCGATCCCACTTTCACCACGTTTTCGATGACCGATTTGCATCGGGTAGAGCTTCGCCATCAGCTCCCGCGGCTTGCCGGCGAAGTCACGCACGTTGCTGCGGTAGTAGGGTGACTGCAGCACTTCCGCCGCATAGGGCGACTCATCGATCGTTTTTCCCGCGTGAATATCGACGTCCGGCTTGGGATCAAAGCTCTCCAGGTGACTCGTCCCGCCGAGCATGAAGTACCAGATCACGCTTTTAGCTTGGGGGGCGACGCGAGCGGCCAGCTCGGCGGCCGCCGGTTCGTCGCCCCGCGCGGTTCGGATCACGCCATCGCGGTGCAGCATCGCTCCGAGGGCTAATCCGGTGAACCCCATGCCGACATCGGCGAGGAACGATCGGCGTTGGACGCGTCCGCAGGGAAAGTCATTGCTCGGCATGATTCCAGCTCGGGAAAGGGTGGGTTTGCGAGGCGTGGGATTGCAATCCGGGCATCAGCGGATCGTGACAAAATCGTTGTGGCTCAGCAGCACGTGAATCAAGTTTTCTCGGGCCCGTTGCCGTGGTTCCTCCGCAGGGGGTACTCGCGACGCCGCCCCGGCTTCGGGAAACGTCGCCGCATCGCCGTCCCTGACGACTTCGGCGTTCGCGGCGAGAAACGTCAAACAGGCCTCACGCTCCGGCGGTGTCGGTTGGCGACCGAGGACGGTCTCCCAAGCCACGGTGATGAACGCATCGGGCTGCGTCCCGGCAATGCCAGCGGGCGGGTCAACCCCCGCAGGCAGTTCAGCATCAGCGGCCTGGTCAGCATTTGCACGCAGGGCGGATTCCGTGAGCGATGCGGACAAGCGGCGGGCGAGCAGTCGCGATTGGTCGATCGTCAGGGCGCTGTTGAGCATTGCCAAGGCCTGATGCGGCACCACACTCTCCTGGCGTCGGTAACACTCGTTCGGGTTGGCGACATCGAAGGTGTCGAGGAACTCCATTTTCTCATTCGGCGTATTGCGAAAGTAAAGGCTTCGCCGGGTGTTGGTCTGCCCCTCGGTTTCGGCGATCTCGGGACCGCCGAGAGTCGCGTCGAGCGAACCGGCGACGGCAAGCACCGAGTCTCGTACGGTTTCGGCTTCCATCCGCTGGGAGTTCATCCGCCAGAGGAAGCGATTCTCGGGGTCACGGGTGGCGGAATCAGCGTCATGATGAGAGCTCTGCCGATAGGTTGCCGAGAGCACGATCAGGCGATGCAGCGGTTTCATCCGCCAACCGTTCTCGACCCATTCGGTGGCCAACCAGTCGAGCAATTCGGGGTGCGACGGCGGTTGGCCACCCAGCCCAAAGTTAGCCACGGTCGGCACCAACGGCTGACCAATATGTCTCATCCAGATCTGGTTGACGGCGACACGGGCGGTCCGCGGGTTGTCGGGCGACGCGATCCAGCGGGCCAGCGCGGCTCGTCGTCCGGTACTGGTCGCCGGATAGATCTCACCTAGCGGTTGATAGCTGTCTGCCGACTCGGCGAGTCGTTCACGGGCCGTCGCCAATGCCGTCTCAGCCGCGGCGAGCTTTTGTCTCGCCGGTTCCAAGCGTTCATTGCTGGCTGCCGTCGGCGGTGTCGCATCGGTGTCGGTCGTGGCCGATGCCGTGAGATCGCGGTAGGTCCGTTCGGCGGCGACGACGGCGACCTCCGCACGGGCGACCTCCGCCTGGCGTTCGGCCAGGGCGGCGTCAGTCGCCAGTTCGGCGACTCGTCGCTCGGTCATTTTCTCGCCACCGAGGTACTTCGCCCGTTCGGCGGCGACCCGGGCTTGTACCGCGGTGACTTCGGCCACGGCGGCCTGCCACCGTTGCTCGGCCAGAGCGACTTCGGCGCGGCTATCGGCGAGTTCTCGTTCGAGTGTTTCAGCGGTTTTCGGCAACGGCCAAACTTCGACCTGATGGAACTCCGCCGATCCTTTGTGGACCCAAAGGGCGAGTTTGCCGTCGCGCCGCGGCACCGGCATGACGTAATCGAGCAGCGGTTGGCCAGCGAGCGAAATCCTTAACCGTTGGCCCTGCACGGTGACCTCGATCGTGATCGGTTCGCCGACCGTCAACGGAGTTTTCACGATCCCCGCGGCAGGATACTCCTGCGTGCCGTCGACGCGATGAAAAGCTTGGACGGTGGATGCCGTGTCCTGAATGCTGCTGTAGACGTCTTGCGAATTGCCGACATCGGCGTAATCGAAACTGAAGCCGACCGACCGGTAGCTCCCCGGCTGCAGCGTGCGGTAGGTGACCCGGGCCCGGAAGTCACCAGGCAGCACGGCCGAGTGGACGATCGTGGCGAACTGGCCGACCGACCGCTCGATCAATTTGCCGTCCTGCCAATCCCAATCGCCCGAGACGATTTGCCAGTCGTCCGAACGGTTGGTGAAATCGTCGCTCAGTACCGGCGGGGCGACTTCGACAGGTGATGGGTCATCGGCCGGCTCGCCCTCCTCAAGCGAGACGGCCGTAGCGCCGATGTCATCAGCGGCCACTTCGGCAACGGCCGCTTCGGCTGCCTGTGCCGCGACACGGGCGGCGGCCAGTTGAACTTCGGCCTCATCGGCTGCGTCCTCGACAGCCGCGATCAAACCGTCGGCGATTGCCGGCCGCAGCGCCGGATAAAAAGCCTCCGGCGGCAGCCGCACCGGATCGATTTTGATCTCCGAAGCGTCGCTCGATGCGTCGTCGTCGGATGTCGCCGTCGTGACCGTGTCTGCCCGACGATTCAACGACGCCGGCACGCCGGGAGCGAGCGGTCGAGACTCGTCAGGCGACCGATCGTCGCCGCGGCGGAACAGGTAGGTCGGAGCCTCCGCGTGTTGATCGAAGACACGAGCGACACCGTCGGCGAGCACCATCCCGAGCGTGGCGTCTTTCTCCCGCGGAGCCGAAGCGGTCAGCGGATCGGTGCGAACGTCGTGAGGCTCGAAGAAGGCGCGGAACCGGTAGTAATCCTGCTGGGAAATCGGATCGAACTTGTGGTCGTGACAACGCGCGCAGCGAAGAGTCAGTCCGAGAAAGGCTTGGGCGGTGTGTTCGACGGTATCGAACATCCAGACGTTGCGGTCGAACTTGTACCAGTTGCGGCCGAGGAACCCGGTCGCGGGCAACGCCTCGGGGTCGGTCGAGGCGACTTCATCGGCGGCCAGCATTTCGACCAGCATCCGATCGTAGGGTTTGTCGGCGATCAGCGAATCGACGATCCAATCTCGCCACCGCCAGATGTGCCGCTGGCTATAGCGGATTTCGTTACCGCCCCGACTGCCGTACCAATCGCTGTAACGCCAGACATCCATCCAGTGGCGTCCCCACCGCTGACCGTACTCGGGCCGATTGAGCAGCGAATCGACGACCGCTTCGTAGGCGGTCGGGGAATCGTCACTCAGGAAAGTCCGCCGCTGGTCAGCGGTCGGCGGAATCCCGATCAGATCGAGATAGACGCGGCGGAGCCAGACTTCGCGTGACGCTTCGGGCCGCGGCCGTAGGTCGTGCTGGCGATGCCCGGCGGCGATGAAATCGTCGATCGGGTTGCGGGCCCACCCGTCCTCGTTCTGCGGCGGCAGTGGCGGTCGCTGCGGCGTTTGGTAAGACCAGTGCTGCCTCGGATCGGTGGGGATCGGCTCGTCGGCGGGCGCCGTCGCCCCCTGCTCAATCCAACGACTGAGTAATGCGATCTGGTCGGGTGAGAGCGGTTCGCCTTCGCCCTCCGGCGGCATCCGCAGCCCCGCGTCCGTCGTGGCGACCCGCGAAATCAGTTCGCTCGCCGACGCGTCTCCGGGGCGAATGGCGGGGCCGCTGTCGCCGCTCTCGTGGATCAGCACCGCGGCATCGAGCCGTAGCCCAGCGGACTCCGCCAGCGCGCCATGACAGGACGCGCATTTATGCGCCAACAACGGCTTGATGTCCCGGAGATAATCGACCGCGCAGGCCGCCTCGGATAGCGACATCCAGAGAACCGCGAAGACGATCAAGATCGACGACCGGCGGGCGGCTAACCGAGTCGGAGCTACGATCGGGAGCGGTCTGAAGACCGATTTCGACGCGGCTGGCATGGCGAATCGTTTCCCGTGTCCGAGGCTAGGAGGCGGTTTCCGGTGCAAAGAAAGGCT
>SKZY01000411.1 GCA_007127095.1 Planctomycetaceae bacterium | reverse complement strand
CGCGAAAACGGCGACGACCACTGCTCCACGGAGATAGGTGAGCAGAGGATTGTCCGTGCTTTCTCCCGACTTCTGCTCGCTTGGCATCACGATTATTGTGACCGGTTCAGGTTCGACGAACTTGTGATTATCCCCGGATGGGGTCCGCGGGTAATCGTTATTGGCCCACTTATCCTCAGTTACGGGAGTCCGTGGGCCCTGATTTTGCCAATTATCTCCGGTTTTCTTGCCGGTGTCAACCCCGAGGGGGGTGGGTGTTTACCCGGGTTGTGGAAAAAGTTGCTCTTGTTGGGTGTGTATGTATACATGTGTACGTGCGCACACTTTGGCGGTCGCGAGGTGGGCACGGTGTTAGGGCAGGCGTTCGATTTTCTTGTGGCCCCCGCTGCTGGTTCTCGGCTTCCGAGCCGATGAAGATCGGTCGTCGGGATTGGGGGCCAGCGAGTAGACAGCGGCGGCCTCGCTTGACGCCCCTCGGGCGGCGGGTGCGGGAATAGCCGGGCTGCGGCTTGGAGTCCTTTCCCGTCGTTGAGTGTCGGAGCGTGTCGCGTTGTTTCGCTTTACACGCTAAGCTCTGTGGCGGTGGGCGTCGTTTGGGGTCGTGGAATGTCGCCTTGCGTCGTCTGGAATCGCGTCGGCACCGCGCGGATTGACTCAAAAACTGGACTGACTGCTTGATGAAGAATCTACCGGTACACTGGTACGAGGGATTGTTTCTGCGGCCGCATCACTTCCAGGCGGCCGAGCGGCATGCGACCGAGACGCAGGAGACGTCTCAGCGGTGGGATCACCCCTACGGCTACGGCATCAAATCGCTCCGGTTCAGTGAGCAGGCGCTGGCCAATCACCAGTTCCAAATCGACCAGTTGCAGGTCCGGATGCCCGACGGGACGTTGGTCAACCTGGAGTTCGGTCAGCAGCCCGATCGGCTCGATCTGAAGCAGGGGCTCGGCAGTGCCGAGTCGTTGGCTGCGGAGCTGGCGGAGGGGTTTGAGAAGGAATCGACGATCCGGATTTATTTGGGGATCGCTAAGTTAAAACTCGGCCGCGGCAACGTCGACATGGGGGAATCGGTCGAGGCGACTCGCTTCCGAACGGCGCGGTTGGAGATGCAGGACGAGAGTCACGGCGGGAATGACCAGGAAGTCGAGTTTCGGACGCTCGACGCCCGGTTGCTGCTTTCGACCCAGGATTTGACCGGTTACGAACTTTGTCCGATCGCCCAGGTGAGGCGTTCGGGTGAGGGCGATTCGCAGCCGAAGATCGACCCGTCGTACATCCCGCCGGTGATCTCGATCGACGCTTGGCCGGGGTTGGGGCGAGACATTGTGCGGGCGATTTACGACATGATCGGTCAAAAGTTGGAGGTGCTCAGCCAGCAGATCCTCAGTCGTGGGATCGGGTTGGAATCGAACGAGCCGGGCGATGCCGACCGCATATTGATGCTGAATCAGCTCAATTCGGCCTTCACGACGCTCGGTGTGATGGCGTTCGCTCAGGGCGTTCACCCGTATGAAGCTTACCGCGAGTTGTGTCGGATCGTTGGCCAATTGTCGATCTTCGGCGACCAGCGGCGGGCCGACGACGTGCCGCCGTACGACCATGAGGATTTGGCTCGAATTTTTACGTTGATTCGGGCTCGGATCGAAGCGTTATTGAACTCGGTCCGCAGTTACAAGTACGAACAGCGATACTTTGTCGGCGTCGGGTTGGGGATGCAAGTATCGCTCGAACCGCGGTGGTTCAATTCCGATTGGCGGTGGTACATCGGTGTGTTCAAGGGTGACCTCAGCGAGCAGGAATGCCGTGATTTGCTGGCTGCCGGCCACCTCGATTGGAAATTGGGCAGCAGTCGCCAGGTCGAATTCCTGTTCAGCCATCGTGCCGAGGGGGTCGCGTTGAGTCCCGCCGACCGTGCCGTCCGCGCGCTGCCGTCGCGGAGCGATTGGGTTTATTATGAGGTCCCACGGATCGATTCGCCGGCTTGGCGCGACGTCCAGGAGACGCAGAGTTTGGCGATGCGGCTGAAGGAAGCCTTGATCGTCAACCGCGACCGTTTGCAGGGCGAGCGGACGCTGGTCGTTTCTGCATTCGGGCGAACCGTATCGCTGCAATTCGCACTCTTTGCCGTCCCGCAAACCAGTTGATTCGTCACCATGACTCCTCAGTTTGCCAGGGCGATCGATCCGGTTTTTCTCTACGCCCTCGACCTGATGTCGCGGATCGCCGACGACGAACACCCGTTGCCTCAAGAAGAGCGGATTCGGATCCGTTCGCTGATCGACGAAGGAGCCGCCTTGGTCCCTTCGGGCGAGCAATGGGAATTGGCCAAATACGCGATCGTTTCGTGGATCGACGACATCTTGGTACACAGCACTTGGAGTTACGCCTCGTGGTGGCAGAACAACGTGTTGGAGGTCGAGATCTTCAATACGCGGCTCTGTTTTGAACAGTTTTTCGTCAACGCGCAGCGGGCTGCGGGGTTGCCCAACCGCGACGCGTTGGAGGTTTATTACATCTGTGGAGTGTTGGGTTTTCGCGGGCTTTACGCCGACCCGCAGACCGCAGCGATGTTGACACAGCGGCACGGTTTGCCACCCGATTTTCCGACTTGGGCGCGGCAGGCATCGATGTCGATCCGGCTGGGGCAAGGACGTCCCGAACTCGCCCTTCCCGGCCGTGAGTTGTACGGCGCACCGATGTTGAAGGATAAGTCTCGGGTCGTTTGGCCTTGGTTGGCGGCGTCGATGTTGGCGATTTCCAACGTGATTTATTATTTGTGGTCCCATGCCTGAAAAAGCGACCGACACCGCGCCGCCGGCAGGTAAACGCCGTTGGTACTCGCGACTGCTGCCCCGCACCGTACCCGGATGTGCAGCGTTGCTGACCGGTTTTTTCCTCGCCTGTGTAGCGGCGATTGTCTGGACGGTGTTTTATGTCGACCCAAACAACGTCCCTTGGCGACACGCGATCGGCTTCGGGCGGGTGGCGTTGGTCATCTTTTTGGTGATCCTGATCCCACTGATTCTCTACCGCGGACTGCGGTTGTGGCTGGAGGGCGAACGATCGCTCTATCCCGAAATCGATAACGCCTGGACGGCGGGGATCGAAGCGTTGGAAGAGCAGGGGCTCGATCTGCGTGACATGGCGCTCTACTTGATCATTGGGTCTCGCAGCACCGGGCAAGAACGCGCGATCATGCAGACGGGTAAGCTCGACCTGCGCGTCGATGGCGTTCCCGACGGTCCTGGGCCGTTGCATTGGTACGCGACGCCGGATTCGGTTTATCTGTTTTGCAGTGACGCCAGTTGGTCGAGCGCCTTGGCGGCCAAGCGGCAGCGTCATTTCGAGGAATACGGCGAACCGGTCGCTGCGCCGCGGCGTTCGCCCCGCAGCGTGATGCCGTCGGCAGCGGCACCCACTTCGCCGCCCGCTGCGGCTCCAGCCCCGACACCGACACCTGCACCAGGTCCGACAACGCCGGCGCCTGCGGCGTCACCGCAACCGGGCCGTGGTCCGCAAGATGGCAGCTATTTGGGCACGGTCCAACTCGATCAATTCTTGGCCCCGTCAGCCGAAGCGACGCCGGCAGGCACGGCTGCGTCGGGTGCAGCGGCGGCGCCGGGAGGAGCGAGTGGGGAGGCATTTGGCGGGGAGCAGCGAGCGGCCGCGCCGGCTGATTTCCGCGGTACGGTCAGTCTCGAAGGCGGTTGGGGGTCGAGCGAAACATACGCGGCCGTCGAGACGGAGACGGTTTTCGGCGATACCGGCAGCGATCGCAAGCCGATCACGATCAATTCCAAGGAGGCGACTCAGCGGATCGCCCGCTTGACGTACCTGTGCCAACACATCAATCGAGTTCGCGAACCGCTGTGCCCGATCAACGGTATTTTGTCGCTGTTGCCGTTTGCGGCGATCGATGGGGGGACTGAAGATGCTGAGGCGCTTCAGCAGGCGGTCAAATCGGATTTGACGACGATCCATTACGTGCTGCAGGTCCGTTGTCCGGTAACGGCGTTGGTGGTTGACATGGAGCGTCAAACCGGATTTCGCGAGTTGATGCGGCGGGTCGGCCGCGAGCGGGCGTCGGCGCAGCGGTTCGGACGTAAGTTCGACTGCCGCAGTCTGGCGACCGAAGGGGAGATGGAGATCTTGAGCGAGCACGTTTGTGGGACGTTCGAAGATTGGGTCTATGCGCTGTTCCGCGAGGATGAGGCACTCACCCGGCCGGGTAACCAGCGGCTCTATCATCTGCTGTGCAAGATCCGCTGCACGCTCAAAATCCGTCTTGCGGAGTTGCTGCAGGGGGCGTTCGCTTTCGACCCCGAGCAGTGTTCGGCCGAGGACGGGTTGTTGTTCAGCGGCTGTTATTTCGCGGCCACGGGAGAACGGTCGGACCACCGCGCGTTCGTCGGCGGGATTCTGAGCAAATTGGACGACGAGCAGGAGTTGTTGGAGTGGACCAGTGAAGCGTTGTTCAGGCAGCAGCGTTGGGAGCGGGCCGCGACGGCCGGACTGATCGTCGCGATCGCGCTGCTCGGCCTGCTGATTTGGCTGGTGCTTTGGTGATTGACATGATGAATTACGAGTTACCGATCGCGATGTTTTTGTTCCGCCTTCAGTGACCCAAGGGGGGGGCGCGGGCTGAAATTTCGCATGCGGCTTAACGCCGCAAGGCCAAAGTTTTGACAGCCCAGGCTGGCGGGCGGCTCAGACCGTGACCTCGCCGCATTCCTGGACTCATCGTCATCGCGCTTAGTTATGCTGTCGCGATCACTGTCGGCGGTCGGTTGTTGCAGCCCGCTATCACTTGGAGAGATCACGTTTTCAACGCAAAGGCATGAGCCATGCGGCCTTGCGGGTGCAGGGTGGTGGTTGAGTTTGAGGAGCTGCGGGCAGCCCTCCCCTCGCTGGTGCTCGACCCTCCCGCGGGAGGGTGTCTTTTGTTTCGCTGGTGTTGACTTGGCTTGTGTGGTTACCAATGCCCAAGGAAGGGTGTCTTTTGTTTCGTTGGTTTTTTTTACTTGGTTTGTGCTGATGCCAATGGTCCGGCAAGTCAGACTCTTTTTTTGACAATGCCTAGGTTTGCGGCGGCAGCCAGTTCGGGTTGATCGACTTGCCGGAGCGGGCGGCGGCTTGTAGGTCATCTTGGATCTGTTCGGTCGATTTGCGGCGGATCGCGGCCACTTCCTGCCAGGTGTATCCGTCACGCAGCATCCGCCAGGTCCAATAAGCGTCGTCGGCGATCGGCGCATCGGTCGATTGGCGAGACGGCGGGGCGTCAGTCGAATCATGCTGCGCCGCGGAAAAATTATCGCGCGGTGCGGTGGTATCACCGACCGGTGAGGCTGTGGGCGTTGCCGAAGCGGTTGGCGAGGAATCGATTGTGGGTGGCGGAGCGAGATCGGGCTGCGGTTCGGTGGCTGGATCGGTGGGGCGATCGTTGATCATCCGCACCAAGTCATCGCCGAATTGGCCCAGCGTTGCCGGTCCGATCCCCTGGACCATCGCCAATTCGTCGGCGGAGGCGGGACGTTGCGACGCCACTCGCTGGATCGTGGCATTGGTCAGTACGCGGTAGGCGGGGACACCAAGCGCAGCGGCCGTTTTGCCGCGCCACCGCTTGAGTCGACTGGCGAGTTCATCGTCGGCTGCGGAATCGACGGCTGCGGAATCGGCGGCACCGCTGGCTACGGGCGGAGCGGCCTGAGGATCAATCGCCGACGTCGAGGCGGGGCTTGAGTTCGGGTTGGGGTGGCGGTCGGCGGCTTCGCCGGAGACATCGCCGCCCTCGATCTCGGCAGCGATCGCCGCGAGTCGCTTGGCCAACGGAAACGAGAGTTTTAGAGAGGCCGGCAACGGTTCGCGGGCGTGCATGACCTGTTCACCGAACTCGGTCAATTGGACCGTTGGACGTCGTTCGTCGACCTCGGCTTGCAGGGCGAGTCCCGACGCGATGGTGGCATCGATCAAATCGATCAGATCGGGCTGTTTCAAGCCCGACAGCATCCCATAGGTGCTCAATCGGTTCAGTTTCCACTGTTGGATTTTTTTGTTTTGGGAACCACCCAGCATTTGGGCGATCATCGCCTTTCCGAATCGTCCGTGCATCCGTTTGATGCCGCTGAGCACGATCCGGATACCGCGCAGCAGCGCGGCCTGATCGAGTCCTTGATAGCGGTCCGCTTCGTCTTGGATCGTCGCGGCCAGCTGCTCCGCGGTCAGCGGTTGGCCTCGCATCGAAGCGGCGGCGGGGTCGCAGCGGTCACACATCCGGCAGTCGCGGACATGGGGATCGCCGAAGTATTCCAGCACGCTCCGTTGACGGCACCGCGGGGTGCGGGCGAAGTCGATCACGGCTTCGAGTTTTTCGTATTCGGCAGCTTTGCGTCGACCGAGTTCGACGAAATCGATTTCGAGTTCTTCGAAGGGGATGTCGCGTTGGATGAAGTGGACGGCCCGGCCGCGGAAGGGTGGGACATAGTCGAACGCTTTCAACCTCGACAGTTCGCGGAGGGTGCGGGCGAGTTGTTCGCGTTCGACACCGGCCGCCTCGGCCAACCGGTCGGGCCGGATGTAGACGTCTTCGCCACGTCGGGAGCCGACCAATTTTTCGGCTGTGGCGAGTACTTTGCGGCGGAGTTTGGCTTCGCGTGGCAGCAGGTCGACCAGGGTCGGTAGGTCGCTGTCGATCCGCAAGATCGCGGTATTGGCGCTGCTATCGAGTCGTTTGAGGACATTGGCGCGAGCCAACAGCGTTTCGGCGGTTCCGACCGACTCCGCGGTCTCTTTGATGTTGATCGCGTCGCGGACTTGTTGCAGTGTCAGTTCGATCGGGTCTTGGGTTTGAGCCAACAGAAACTCGTAGACTTTGCGGACGATTTCCGGCGACGGGTAGCGGTTTTCGATGAAGAATTCTTGGATGTATCGGTCGGCATAGGAAAACAGAAGGCGACACTCACTCATCGCCCCGTCTCGACCGGCTCGGCCGGCTTCTTGGTAGTAGGCTTCCAAGCTGCCGGGGATGTTGTAATGGGCGACGTAGCGGATATCGGCCTTATCGATCCCCATACCGAAGGCGTTGGTAGCGACGATCGCGGCCAATTTGCCTGACATGAATTGTTCTTGAACCCAACGCCGTTGGTTCGGCTCCATCCCGGCGTGGTAGACACCGACGGGGCGGCGGAGTTGTTGCGGCAACCAATCGGCGATCTCTTCGCAACGTTTGCGGGTCGCGGCGTAGACGATTCCCGACCCCGATTGGCCGCTGACGAACTCGAGCAGTTTGTCGTTTTTCTCGCGGTCGCTGTTGCAGTGATCGACCGAAAACCGGAGGTTGGTGCGGGCGAAACCGGTCACGAATTCGCGTGGCGATTCCATTCCCAAGATCGCCTTGATGTCTTGGCGGACCAGAGGCGTGGCGGTGGCGGTCAGCGCGATCGTCTGGACACCTTGTAGGTAGCGAGCGCGGAACTGGCCTAGCCGAGCGTAATCGGGCCGGAAGTCGTGCCCCCATTCGCTGACACAGTGGGCTTCGTCGATCGCCAACAGCGACACCCCGGCGCGCCCGACCGAGTCGAGGAAGCGGGCGTTGCGAAGTCGCTCGGGCGCGACGTAGACCAGTTTCAGTTCGCCGGCCGCCATTTGACGCATGACGTCGTCCTGTTCGGACGCGGTCAGCGTGCTGTTGATCAAGCGGGCGTCGATCCCCAATCGCCGCAGGGCGTCGACTTGGTCCTTCATCAGTGCGATCAGCGGCGAGACGACGATCGTCGTCCCGGGGCGGGCGAGGCTGGGCAGTTGATAGCAGAGGCTTTTGCCGCCGCCGGTCGGCATCACGCACAATACGTCCTCCCCGGCGGCGACCGCATCGACCACGTCGCGTTGCCCGGGGCGAAAAGCGGTCAGTCCGAACTTGTCGAGCAGCGATTCGGGCGACGAAGCGGAGGCGGCGTTGCCGATCGGACGTGAGATCGAGGGTCCGGTCATGAGAGGGCGATCGAATTGTCGAAAGGGGGCGGGTTGTCGAAAACGCGAAAAGGCGGCGTGAGCGGCGTCTGCCGACGGGCCGCGGTCGCGGAAGGTTGCCCGATGACGCGACTGATTATATCGCCGTCATCGTCCGATCGCCTACCGCAGGATGATGGCTGATGATGCCTCGATCAGACCGAAACTTCATACGGATGGCGGTACAACCCTAACGATCCGGCACAACCTGACGCGCAGGTTGACTTTTCGCATCATCCGGTGTGGCCCGATCGCCTCAGCGGTGCGATCGGCGTGCTAGGTTTCCGACGGGCACTTCGTGCCGGCGCGTTGTACCGGCATGTTGTAGCTGGGGCGTCGTTCGACGGCCTCGCCGACTTTCCTGTTCATCTGAGACCACGCCGTGACCCGGTCTTTGTCGCATCACAATCCGAGCCACACGCTAACGGCGTTTTGTCGTCGTGCGATCGGGTTGTGCGCGATCGTGGTGCTGTTGTTTGGCGGGTGCCAGCAGATTCGTTTGCCGGCGATCGACCCGACTGGGGCCCGGCTGTTCGCGCCCTACCCGACGACGACGACGTTCGCCCTGCCTTGCACCGGGGGCGAAGAATGTCAATGTATGAGCTGTTTGCGACGCGTCGGCCAACGGCTGCGCGATCACGAACAGAAAAAGCTGCAATGGTTGAAGGATTTTCATCGCGGAGTATCGACGCCGGCGTTTGTCGAACCGACTGAACCGCCGGTCTGCTTGGAAACGACCGGCCCGACGGCGCTGCCACCCCGGGGGCGGGAGTTGGGCGACGGCAGCCCCTGTGGTGACGATTGCCATCTCGGACCGCCGGCGGTACTGTTCGGCGATGAGGTACTCGGCAAGCGGCCGCACCGGTTGGGTAATCGTGGCAAGCGTGGCTGTATATTGCTGTCGCCACAGCGGATCGTTGCCCCGGTCGGCGGCGAAGTTATCCTGTTGTCGGGGATCTGTGGCGATGACGGGTATCTGCAGGTCGGCCAGCCGCTGGAGTGGATGCTGACACCGGAGAGTGTCGGAACGTTCATCGAGGTCGGTAACGACGACCCCGGCATGCTCCATCGTTTGGCCAAGCTCGACAAGGCCGACAAACGCAGCGCTTCCTACGCATTGGGCGTGACCAGTACCAAGCGGTCGTTGATCACCCGCGGCAATCTGAATCGAGATGACGATGTTTCGCTCGACAAGGGGCAGACCTGGTTATCGATCAGCAGCCCTACTGAAGGGACCAGTCGTGTTACGGTGTTGGCACCGGATAGTGATTGTTGGGACCAACGCAAAGCGACGGCCACGATTTACTGGATCGACGCCCGTTGGCAATTCCCGGCGGCTCAACGCGAATTGGCCGGCACACCGGTGACGCTGTCGACGCGGGTGACGCGGTCGGAAGGGACGTTGCCGGCTCGCGGATGGACGGTCCGCTATGAGATTCTCAATCCGGAATTGGCCCGATTTGCGGATCAGTCGACCGCCGACGGGGCTGAAGGACCGGCGGTGATCGAGGCTCGGGTCGATCAATCGGGTAACGCGACGGTGGAGCTGATCCCGATTCGGAACGCTGATGGCGGATTCGCTTCCGGGACCGCGGCGATTTCGATGCAGGTGATCCGACCCGGTGGTGACCGCGACAACATGCCCGACCTGACGCTCGGTACCGGCCAGACGTTTGTGACCTGGAGCGCCCCGCAGTTGGCGCTGCGGGCCGGGGCACCGGCGGTAGCGACTTTTGACGAACCGGTGGAAGTGATCGCCAATGTCCAGAACCCAGGCGATCAACCGGCGGAAAATGTCCGTGTCAGCGTCGCCATTCCGCCGGGAACGCGGGTCACACAGGCCGATTCATTCGCCCAGGTCACCCCGAACAATGTGACTTGGGAGATCGGCACGATCCCGCCACGAACGCAGCTCGATCTGTTCATGACATTGGCGACCCGATCGTCGGTACGGCTGAACTTTCAGGCCCGCGGCGACAGCAGCCTGTATGCCGAGGATACGGTCGCGATCGATGTCTTCCGCCCAAGTCTCGAATTGACGGTTCGCCCGGCGACCGATCAAGCGGTCGAAGTCGGTTCGCCGATCACGTTCGATATCGACGTGACCAACATCGGTGACCGTCCGTTGTCGGGAGTCAACCTGCGAGCGGTTGGAGACAACGCGATGACGCATACGCAGACCGGCAGCCGGGTGATCGGTCAGGAAAAATCGGACGGATCGCTGCAACCTGGCCAGACCTGGTCGTCGGCGACGACGTTCGTGCCGCTGGAATCGGGGCGGCGCTGTATCTCGGTGGAGGCGTTTGCCGATGGTGGGCAACGTGCCGATGGCGACGCTTGTGTTACCGTGATCAACCGCGTCGTCTCCGTACCAGCGATCACGGCGACGATCACCGGTCCCGACCAGATCGAGACCGGAGCGTCGCGGATTTTCCGCTATCGCGTCGTCAATACTGGCCAGGTGCCGTTGCGGAACGTTCAGATCACGGCGACCTTCGACGCGGGGTTGGAACTGGTTCAGGCGACCGAAGGGAGCGACACATCGAGGATCGGGCAATATCAGATCGGTTGGGTGATTCCGAATATGCCGGTCGGCCCGGCTCCCCAGTCGACGGTATTGCTGGAAGGCCAGTTCACGGCCCGGCAGGTCAATCCGCGGGCCTCGATGATCCTGACGATCGACTCTGCCGAAGGGGCGCGGGCGACCGATTCGTTCGTCTTTGAGATCGTACCGGGTGCGCCCGCTGCGACACCTCCTCCGGCGGGCCGGACGTTGCCACCGGCGGACGAGACCCCCACGATTCCCGATTCGCCAGAACCGCGTCCGGCCGATCCGCCTGCCGCTCAACCGACATCGCCGTCCGATGCCGCGGCGGACGGTCCGGCGCCCGATGGCGATACGTTGACGCTAACGCTGCTCGACCGCGATGACCCAGTCCGCGTCGGCCAACCGATCCGATACTCGTTGTCGGTGCGGAACAACAGCGACCGCGTCGACAGTGCGGTCGGGCTGCGGTTCGAACTGCCCGACGGCGTCGAACTGTCGCGAATCGTCCAACGGTTGGCGCCCGAGTCGAACCAATTCCGACGCGAGGACAAGATGATCTACTTGGAAGATATCCGCGATCTGAGGCCGGGTGAGTCGGTCGATTACGACATCGAATTGGTCAGCAACCAGCCTCAGATGATCGACTTGAAGGTCGAAGCGGTCAGTCGATTGACGCCGCGAGGCGCGTTCACGACGCAGTCGACGCGGGTCATCCCGTGACCTGTGCGACGCGGTCGGAGGCGGCTTTTCGCGGGTGAGGCGAAACGGCGCCACCGGGCAACGTGGTCAGCACGACACAGACGGTATCGCTGGTGGGGTCGGCCCATGCGAGCGTGCCGGTCGCTCCCGTATGCCCGAAGGCCGCCTGCGAATTATGTCGACTCGCCGCGCTCCGGCCGACGCCGAATCCGAGACCGCGGGGAGTCATTCCCGGCGGGTTGTGGTTGCGGATCATCAAGTCGGCGGTTTCGCGACTGAAGAGGGAGCCGTCGGGGTTGAGGAAGGCGGCAAAGAACGTCGCGACATCGACCGCCGAGGCATGCACACCGCCCCAGGGCGCGCCGAAGTCACGCCAATAGTCGCTGTTCCAATCCCAGCTCGAGGCGTCGGGATCGCCCGCCCCGGCCTCCTCGGCCGACTGCTCGGTCTGGCACGCCATCGTGTCGGCGATCGCCCGACCGCCCAGGCCGAGAGATGAACGTGACATTTTCAGCGGTTCGAAAACCTGCTCGGCGATCCAGCGGCGAAACGGCACGCCACTGATCCGCTGGGCGACCTCGGCAGCCAGCAGTGTCCCCATGCTGGAATACGAGTAGCGGCTGCCAGGGGCAAAGGCCAACTCGGCACGCAGCGCCCCGGCGACGAAATCGGGCAAGGGAGCGTGCGACTGCCGCAGCGACGCATTGTTCGTTAGCTGGTCGGGCAGTCCCGAGGTGTGCGTCAGCAGATGGATCATCCGTACTGACTCGCGACCATCCGAGGAGAACTCGGGCAAGAACTTGGCCACGGGGTCATCGAGTCGAAACTCACCACGGTCGAACAGCACCATCAGAGCCGCGATCGACATCGGTTTGGAAATCGAGGCGATCAAAAAGACGGCGTCTTGGGAAGCCGCGTCGCCGGCCGCCCAACCGTACGAATCGGTCCCTTGGCGGACGACCATCGTGGCTGCCGAGATTTGGCCTGAGTCGATGGCTGTGGCGAGCGGGCGCCAAGCGTCGGCCAATCCATCCGAGACCTCCGGGCCGCTGCGGGCAGATGGGCCGGATTGGGCAGACGATTTCGAGGTCATCAGGGCACCGAGGGAAAGTTGGGTGAAGGCACGGCGGGTCAATCGGTCGGCGGTTATCATGGGTAGTTCGTCAGGCAATCAGCGGAGAAAACTCTTCAGGATTTCGCGATGCAATTGGATATTTCACGAATCTGCGTTCCGACCGATTTTAGCGAGGCCGCCGATCACGCGGTGCATTACGCCGCGTCGCTGGCGAAACTGTTTCAAGCCGATCTGCACCTGTTGCACGTTTTGGAGCACACCGGGCAACTCGCGATTCATCCCGACTTTACCCATGCTGGTGAAATCACCCGCGACTATTTCAAGCAACTCGAGGCGACGGCGGAAGCAAACGACGAAGGCGACTCGGAAGCCGGGACGGATGCCGTCAAGGACGCACCCGGCGGATTGCGGAGTAAAGCCGGCCAATTCACGGCGTTGTTGCAATCGATGCATGCCGACGCGGTGGAACAGATCGGAACGGTTGGCAAGCACTGGTGGAGCGACTTGGAAGTTCATCGCGACATCCGCTCGGGCCACCCGGTGCGGGAGATCAATCACTATGTCGAAGCTCGCGAAATCGACCTCGTCGTGATCGGCTCGCAAGGCCATTCGAAGTTGGCGACGATGCTGCTGGGCAGCGTAACCGAGCGGGTTGTGCAAACCTGCGGCTGTCCGGTGCTGGTGGTTCGCTATCCCGAGCACCGCTACTCGTTGGTCAAAGGCGAGTAAACGGGGGCTCGTAGCGGTCGCATCGGCAACGTTTGACGGCCTGTTTGTGAGGTCTTGAATGCCATTGCTGCGTTGATTGCGGCGGGTTGCCTGCCTTTAGTGTGAGGCGAATCGTGGCTGCGATTGACAGGATTGGGGTCTGCCGATCACTGTGAGCGAATCGTGATCTGTGGCGTCGGTTGAGGCGTCCGGGTCAGCGGTCCGACGGTTGCCCGCGTGGGTGGCAGTTTGCGAGTTGAGTGCGAGATCCGAATGTGATTCGCTTGACGCGCCAGCTGAGTCGGACCGATTTATTGGTCATCGCATTGGGTTGTATGTCCACCGACGTTTTGCAAAGAATTCGCGACGCCGCGCCGGCAATCTTGCCGAGCCTGCTGATGTGTGATTTCGGCGACCTTCGCTCGGAGCTTGTCAAGCTTGAGGCTGCGGGCGCGCGGGTATTGCATCTCGACGTGATGGATGGGCATTTTGTTCCCAACCTGACGTACGGGATGCCGATTGTGGCGGGGCTACGTCGCCACACCGATCTTCCGCTGGACGTCCACTTGATGATCAGCGACCCGCTGGTCTACGCCCGAGCGTTTGTTGAGGCTGGCGCCGATTTACTGACGTTTCATGTCGAGGCGGTTGACGATCCGGTCGAGGTGGCGGCGGCGATCGCTGAACTCGGCGTCGGTGTCGGGATCGCATTGAACCCTGCTACGCCGGTTGACCGAATCGAGTCGGTGTTGCCTTTTTGCGACTTGGCATTGGTGATGAGTGTCGATGCCGGTTTCGGGGGCCAATCGTTCAATCCGGTCGCCTTGGAAAAAATCCGCAGTTTGCGAGAGCGTTATCCGAAGATACTGCTGCAGATCGATGGCGGAATCAATGGAGTGACGATCGGCCAAGCACGCGAAGCCGGTTGTGACCTGTTTGTCGTCGGATCGGCCATTTTTGGCCAGGACGACTATGGACGGGCAATGAATGAGTTGAGGGGAAGCTTTGTTTCTTAATTTGTTTCTATCCGGCGCACTGACCGAATTTGATCATCCGATGTCGCGAGTAATTTTGGTGCGGCCCGGCGCTACCGACTTTGATGATCAAGGGCGGATGAAGGGGTGTCTCGACATGCCTTTGAGCGATCTGGGACGCGAGCAGGTGGAGCGGATCGCTGCCGAATTGGCTGAGATCCAATTGTCAGAGATCATTTCGGCCCCCTGCGAATCGGCGATCGCGACGGCCGATCGAGTCGCTGAGGGGCGGAACGTGAAGGTCCGTGTGCTCGACTGCTTTCGCAATCTTGATCACGGATTGTGGCACGGCAAGTTGATCGAAGAGGTCCGGCGGACACAGCCAAGGGTTTACAAGCAGGGGCAAGAATCGCCGCTGAACTTTTGCCCCCCCGGCGGTGAAACGATCGGCCAGGCCAAGGACCGTGTGATCAAGGCGATCAAGAAAGTGTCGAAGCGTTCGGGTGCCGGTACGATCGCATTGGTCATCCCGGACCCGCTGGCCAGCATCGTCCAAGGAATCCTTGAGGGCGAGGAATTACACGATTTGTGGAAGTCCGAGACCGACGCGGCGAAGTGGGAATTGATCGAGGCGAGTGTTTGAGTGATGCCGGTGTCTGATCGGCGGGCCGAGATTCAATCGGGCCGCTGATTCGCTTCCCGCGTTTGTGTCGGCACGGGATCGTGGGTGCGGAGGATTTTTCGCAGCTCCGCCAGCCGCGTTGACAATTCGGCTTCGAAACCGCGGTCGACCGGTTCGTAATAGTCGCGTTGGATGCCGAGGTAGCTCTGCGACGCCACACCACCGGGGCTGTTGTGGCTGTATTGATAATCGACGCCGTGGCCGAGTGCGGCGGCGCCTTTGTAGTGCGAATCGCGGAGCTTTCGGGGCACAGGCAAAACGCGGTTCTCGCGGACGTCTCGGCGAGCGTTGTTGATCGCCATCGTCGCGGAGTTGCTTTTGGGGGCCAGCGCCAGGTAAGCCACCGTTTGGCTGAGCGTCAATTGGCATTCGGGCAGTCCCACGAACTCACACGCCTGCATCGCGGCGACTGCCAGCGGTAACGCGTGCGGGTCGGCATTGCCGACATCTTCGCTGGCCAGGATCACCAATCGGCGACAGAGGAAGCGGATGTCTTCGCCGCCTTCGAGCATACGGGCCAGCCAGTAGACCGCGGCGTCGACGTCGCTGCCACGGATGCTCTTGATCAGGGCGCTGGTGAGGTCGTAGTGGTCATCGCCCGAAGCGTCGTAACCGATCTGTTGGTCACCGTAAGCCTGGCGCGCGGTCGCCAAATCGATGCGGACGGGAATTGCCGCGCCGGTCGATGGTGGGGCGCCGGTCGATGGTGGGGCGCCGGTCGATCGTGGGGCGCCGGTCGATCGTGGGGCGCCGGCCGAGCTATCGGTGCCGTGACGACCGCCGCTGAGCACCGCGACTTCGATCGCTGACAACGCCCGTCGGGCGTCACCTTCGCAGGCTGTAGCAAGGAATTCGATCGCGTCGTCATCGACTTCCGCTCGCTGGGCGGCGAGGCCGCGATCATGATCGCTCAGGGCGCGGCGGAGCAGTTCGGTGATTTCCTCGACCGACAACGGCCGCAACGCGAATAATTGGCTCCGCGACAGCAACGCGCCGTTGATCGCGAAATAGGGGTTGCTGGTTGTCGCCCCGATCAACGCCAACGTACCCGCTTCGATGTCGGGCAACAGCGCGTCTTGTTGTGAGCGGTTGAAGCGATGGATTTCGTCGATGAACAGCAACGGAGGCCGATCACCGGCGGCGACCAGGTCGGAAGCCCAGGAAATCGCTTCGCGGATATCCTTGACGCCCGACGTGACAGCGCTGAGGCTACGCATCTGGCCGCCGGTTTCGACGGCCAGCAGGCGGGCGAGGGTCGTCTTGCCCGAACCGGGTGGGCCGTGGAGCAGCACCGAGCCGAGTCGCCCCGAACGGATCATCCGGGTGAGCAATTGGTCGGGCCCGAGCAGGTGACGTTGGCCGACATACTCAGCCAATCGACGCGGTCGCATGCGGGCGGCGAGCGGTTGGTTTTTCTGGCGGGCCTCGGCCTCGGCCTTCTCGAACAGTGATGGGGTAGGATTTGGCATCCCAACAGCCTAGGGCGAAATCGATGATCTGGACATTGGCCATCGTGGCGGTTGTAGTCGTCTTTATTTTTAGCCAGATCGACGACTGGAAACGCGACTTCACGACTAATTCGGCTGCCACCGATCCGCGGTCGGACGACCTACAACCCGCCCGGTTGCCACTGTCGCCGGAAGCCGCCGCCGACCAGCTGTTGGCGACCGTGGCGACGATGCCTCGCTGGTCAGTTGCCGAACCGAGCGATCACACCGCTGGAGAGGACGGTATCGTTCGACTTCACCTGATCCGCACCACCCCGCTGATGCGGTTCAAGGACGACATTCATGTCGAACTGATCCCCGACGCAGACGGTGCGGCAACGACGGTGATGATCCGCAGTCAATCGCGAGTCGGCAAAGGAGATTTGGGGCAAAATCCGCGTAACATTCGAGAACTGTTACGCGCTCTCGAAACCGCCGCTTAGCGGGCAAGCCGAGTTAGGCCTGGGACGATGCTGTAGCGACAGTGGCTTGCTGACGGTGCCGACCGACGAGTACCAGATGCTTACTCGACCGGACGGCCCGTCCGCAGCCAGACGACCAACGGGGGCGAACCGCCGTTGAGCGTCCCTAAAGCGGCGAGCAGCCACTTTACATTTATTCTGCTTCTTGAGCGAATAAACGAGTCGGTTCTTCAGCGGTCACCGATTGCGTCAGCGACTCACTATTCAGAATAGCAGTGAAGCGAACATCACCATCACCGATGCTTTTCGCGGTGATTTTGTAGTCCGCACGATCCCCCGCCGACAACGTCTCGATCGGTTCGAAAGCGATGGTCGATCCGTCAACGCTATGCTCCGTCGGCCCCTTTGCACTGACAAACTCGAGTCCTTCGGGAATTTCGGCTTTCAACCTTACTTCACTATCATCGGCATCGCCCTCGTTCCAAACACGGATCGTGTACACGACATTCGAGTCTGAAAAGACGGGGTCCTCGTCGTCAAAAACGATCAATTGCGTGGCAGGCAAACGAACCACCTCGGTTCGAACGTTCGCCGATGCAACGGTTTCACTCTGGGCAGCGGATTGGTCTTCTCCGGCATCGATGTTACAGATGTGGCGGGCAACGATCCTGGTCGGCAGTGAATCGACCTTGCCGGTTCTCACCGCATACTCGATTACAGCCATTTGACCGGCTTCCAAGCGTCCGATGGTCACCTCCTTGTCACTCATCGCGACCTCACCGTTGTTGTCACTCTGATCTTCACTGCTCTCGCCATCCTTGCTCGCTCCATCGCTGCTCCCCGCGTCGTCGCTGCATTCATCG
>SKZY01000025.1 GCA_007127095.1 Planctomycetaceae bacterium | reverse complement strand
TCCATCATCCAGTCTAACACTCGGAACAGACTTCGGACTTCTTCGGCGGACATGCCTCGAGCGTACATCGGGCGGAGCAGTCGCAGTTTCCACTGACAGCGGTCGAGTGGATTCGTCGCGGTCTGCATCGTCATCAAATGCGCTAGAATGACGGTCGCAAACGGGTTTTGCGATTGCTCCAGCTCTTCGATTCGTGACAAATAGTCTAGCAATTTTACCGTCGGGAAAGCGAAGTCGACCCGGCAGCCGTAGGATTCCTGCTCGAAGCGATTCGGTCTCCAGTTTTTTTCTTCGTCACCCAAGACTGCCAAGCTTACAAGTGGACGATCGTATTTGTCGATGATTCGGTAAAAGTAGACGAACATCCGCTTGGCAAACGCGGTTGCGGGCTGGCTTTGGACTTCCAAGTGGATCAATAGCCACTCTGTGTCGCCGGTCAGCAAGCGGACTTCGACGAGTTTGTCAACGGTTCGTAAGCCGACCTCATTTTCTGGTGTAATCCGCTGCAACTCCTTGTCTAGCATCTTGGCCGGTACATTCCAGTCGATGGCGTCATGCAATTCGCGGAAGCAAAAAGCGAGGAACGATTGGAAGTATCGATCCAGTGCTTCTTTCCAGGGGCTGTCGTATTCAGTCATCTCGCTGGGAAGAGTCGGGGAACGATGAAATTGCGCTGAGTGTTTGGCGGAGGCGACGCCAGGTTTTGAGGGGGGTGAGGAGTGGGTGGGGGCAGTGAGTGAGTAGGGAGCTTCATTTGATGCGACGTATGGTTGGTTTTTGCCCTCCCGAGGGAGGGTGAAAGCTAGCTTGCGTAGCAAAGTACAGACCTCACGGCTTCAACTAGCAACTAGCAACTAGCAACTAGCAACTAGCAACTAGCAACTAGCAACTAGCAACTAGCAACTAGCAACTAGCTTCTCTCCTACGCTTTGACTAGCTTTTCTGGTGCACTCGGGGGGACGACGTTTCGGGTGTCGATGACGAGGTTGGACCAGTCGAGGAGTTGCTGGTAGTCGACGTTGCTGTGGCCGGTGGCGACTAGGGCGGCGTCAAAGTGACTGATGGTTGCTTCGTCCCAACTGACGGAACAGATTCCCGCCCAGTGGGGGTGCTCGCGCGTCGGGCGGATGACGGGGATGTAGGGGTCGTAATAGGCGACTTCGGCGCCGGCTTCGTGCAGCAGGTCCATCAGTGTGTAGCCTGGCGATTCTCGGTCGTCGTCGACGTTGGCTTTGTAGGCTAACCCGACCAATAGAATACGGCTGCCGTTAAGCGGTTTTTTGTGGGCGTTGAGCGCTTCGGCGACCCGGCGGACGACGTGCTGGGGCATTCCGGTGTTGATTTCACCGGCCAGCTCGATGAAGCGAGTCGCTTGTCCGTATTCGCGAGCTTTCCAAGTCAAGTAAAACGGGTCGATCGGGATGCAGTGGCCGCCGAGTCCGGGACCGGGGTAGAACGGCATGTAGCCGAACGGTTTGGTCTTGGCGGCTTCGATGACTTCCCAAACGTCGATCCCCATCGCGCCGTAAACGACCTTCAATTCGTTGACCAAGGCGATGTTGACGCTGCGAAAAATGTTTTCCAGCAATTTGGTGGCTTCGGCGGCGCGACAGCTGCTGACCGGTACCACCCGCTCGACGGCTCGCCGGTAGAGTTCACTCGCCCGGTTCAGGCACTCGGGGGTCAAGCCGCCGATCACCTTGGGGATTTTGGCAACTTGACTGGCCGGGTTGCCGGGGTCTTCGCGTTCGGGCGAAAAGGCGAGGTGAAAATCGCGGCCGGCGGTCATCCCCGAGCCGGCTTCGAGCGCCGCGCGGAGGTCTTCATCGGTCGTGCCGGGGTAGGTGGTCGATTCGAGGACGACGAGCACTCCCGGCAGTAGGTGCGGCGCGATCGCGGCGGCGGTCTTGAGGATGTAGCTGATGTCCGGTTCCCGGTTCTTGCTGAGCGGCGTCGGGACGCAGATCACGACTGCGTCGGCTTCGGCGACACGAGCAAAATCGGTGCTGGCCGAAAGACGATCGGCTGCGACTTCCGCGGCGATCGCCGCGGGTTCGATGTGGTGGATGTAGGAGCGTGAGCAAGCGATCGCTTCGACTTTGGCAAGGTCGATGTCGAGTCCGAGTACCCGGCAACCACTGGCCGCAAACTGCAGACTCAGCGGTAGACCGACATAGCCGAGACCGATGACGGCGAGGTCGAAGCGTGGAGAGGACATGGGGGGAGAGTGAGCGGGGATTAGGGAGTGGGGAATGGGGAGCGGGGAATGGGGAGTGTTCTGTACCACGTAAGTGGGTTTTTGCCGTCCCTCGGGAGGGCCGGGCTTGCTTCGATGGGTGGGGGGCATCGCCTCGGAATTAATTGGCACCCGGTGACGGTGGGGCCACACGGCTTCGCCGTTGCGTTGGGATGGTGAGGCCGCACGGCTTACGCCGTGGCGTTGGGAGGGTGGGGCCACACGGCTTCGCCGTTGCGTTGGGAGAAGGGCCACGCGGATTACGACATAGCGTTCAGGGCCGGTGGCTATCGCCGATCCGCTCACTGTAGCCTGACTGCTTTCCTGTCCCACCGTAACTCGCAACTACCCTCTAGCAACTCTCTTCTTGCACTTCGTTCCTCTGGGTGGCTTCCCAGTTTGGCCGCGCGGCGTTTGACGCTTGCAAGAATAACTAGCGATGACATTCGGACAAGGCGGAGGGAGGCAGTGGGGGATAGTGGTGGGAGGCGGCGTGGGGGGGGGAGTGATTGGGCGCTGCTGCCATCGTGGGAAGTGGGGATTCAGTCGGCAGGCAAGGGCCGCATGGCTGACGCCGTAGCGTTGGGAGGGGGGCTCCGGGCGATACTGGGCGGCAACATTGCCGAGGGCTATGCCGATGATTTCTGGAAAACGGCGAGGTCACGGTCTAAGCCGCCCGCTGGAGCCCCTCCGACTGGGGCTCGGCCCTCCCTGAGTGAGGGTGAAATGTTCAGGCGCTGTGGGTGATAAGGATGGATGCCATACGTCACGAGCCCTACTGCCCTATTCCCTATTCCCTATTCCCTATTCCCTATTCCCTATTCCCTATTCCCTATTCCCTATTCCCTCGCCACTTCCTCCCCTCTACGGTTGCTCGATTCCTTGGATTGTGAATTGGGCGGGGGATTGGTTGGGTTTGATGATTTCGGTGGTGAGGGATTGGAATTGCGTGGGCGATTCGATGATGACGTAGATGTCGTGGGTTCCGATGGTGAACTCGACGGGCTGCTGGCCGTTGCTGTTGATCGATTTTCCGTCGATTACGACTTGAGCGTCGGCGTCAGAGGTGACTCGGATGCCGAGCGGGCCGGGTTCAGTGAGCTCGATTCGGCCGCGGAGGACGATCAGGTTGCTGGCTCGTAGCGCGGCGTCGGCGAGGGTGCTGGCCGGGAGCTTGCCGTCGACGTGGGCATAGGCGGGTTGCCAGACGTCGGCGGGTAACTCGGCGAGTTCGCTCTCGAGCTTGCCGGCCGGTAGGGCGGCGAATTCGGTGACTAGCTTGGGGTCGGCGAGCAATTCGTAGCGGTTGATCGTCGGACGGGTGTTGACGACGAAATCTCCCGGCTTGCCGAGCGCCGAAAGGAAGGCGACGAGGTCGACCAGTTCGTCTTCGGTGAGCAGGTGATGCAGCCCTTCGGGCATCAGCGATTTGCCTTCGGCTTCGCTTTCGATGTCGTCTTCGGGGATCACGATTTCACGGCCGTTTTCGTCGCGCAGGATCAACCGCTGGTCGTCGCGGTCGACTTTGACGCCGCGGTAGACGATCCCGTCGACGGTCAACACCTGCAGCGTCAAATAGGCTTCCTTGATCGCCGCACTCGGCAGGATGATGCTTTCCAGCAGGTAATCGGTCGGGTTGGTGACGCCGATGCCGCTGAGGTCGGGGCCGACGTTGCCGCCGGCGCCGGAGATCGCGTGGCACTTGATGCAGTTGAGTTCCCCGCGGCGATAGACTTCTTGGCCGCGGTGCGGGTCGCCTTCTGCATCGATCCGGCGGACCATCGCCAACCGTTGTTCGGGCGTCATCGGTTCGCTAACGCCGCCGATGCCGGCGGCGGCCGACAGGCTTTCGACGAGTGGCCCGGAGTTGATGCCGGCAGCGAAGAGGGTTCGCAGGACCAATTTGGATCCGTCGACGTCGGGCGGGTTTTGTTGCAGGTTGCTGGTCAATTGTCCCAACCCACCGGGGGCAGCGAGAACGGCTTCGGCAGCTCGTACCAACAGGTCTCCTTGGCGTGACGAGACGCCTGATTCGATCGCCATGCCGATCGCGCGGGCGGCTTGAGCAGCCGAGACCGGGGCGACGGCGCGGGCAAAGCGGAGCCTCAGTTCGCTGGATAGGTCGTCGCGGAGGAATTGACCGCGGGTGTCGCCGGCCGAGGGCGTTTTGAAGCTGACCAGAGCGTCGAGCGCGGCGTCGACCGCTTCACCCGGGGCGGCGGGGTCGCGGGCGAGGTCGCGCAAGGGGAATGTGAATTCCTTGACGTCCCAGGCGGCGGCGAGCCGAGCGATTTGGACCATCAGCTCGGCGTTGTCGTCACGGCGAGCCGTGGCGAGTGTTTCGATCGCCAGGTCGACATTGACGGCCGGTTGCAGCCGTTTGGCTTGGGTGATTCGCAGCAATTCGCTGAGCCCCGCCGCGCGGTTGGCGGGCGAATAATCGCCACCGAGCAGGGCATCGGCGAGCCGACCGATCTGGGCCGCGGCGGCGTTTTGCGCGGCGGCACGGGCCAGCGGCACGATTTGGGCGTCTTCGACTTGGCCGTCGGCGATCCGCTTGATCAATTGTTCGTCACCGCCGGATCGGCTGCCGCCACGGCGGTCGAGCGTGGTGTTGGTTTCGGCGATGGTGTAGTTGAGGTAATCGTCGAGCGGTTGGGTCATCGCTGCGGCGACGATCGAGCGGCCTTCGTCGGCATCGGCGTAGAAACTGGCCGCCCGGACCGCTTCCAAACGGACTCGCGGCGAATCGTCGAGCGCCGAGTTGACCAGCAACTGCGTCGCACCGGGAACCCGGTCACGCCAATAGCTGAGTACACGGGTGGCGGCGGCGCGGGCTCGATGATCGGGGCTTTGCAGCACGCGGGTCAAAAGATCGGGCCGAACACGGTCGAGTTGTTGCATCACCCACAACGCTTCGAGCTGGCGATGGGCGAATGTTTTTACATCGTCATCGTCATCGCCGTCGCCGTCCTGTTGGTCCAGCCACTGATCGATCGCGCTGACGACCTCGTCGGTGTCG
>SKZY01000406.1 GCA_007127095.1 Planctomycetaceae bacterium | reverse complement strand
GGATTCTCTATGAGGATACCGAGACGGCCGTTTGTGCTGCGTTCCTGCAAACATCGACTGAGCAATTTTGGGTCCGCGGCCACATGCCGGGGATGCCGCTGATGCCCGGGATGATGATGATTGAGGCCGCCGCCCAGGTGGCCAGCTATTTCACCCAACGCCACGACCTGCTGGGTGCCGAAATGGTCGGTTTCGGCGGCGTCGACAATGTTAAGTTCCGCGGAATCGTATTGCCCGGCGATGCTCTGATCGTGATGGTCAAACTGGTCAAGGCGAGGCGAAATCGAATGATCGTCGCCCAGTTTCAGGGCGTCGTCGACCGTCAGATCGTCTGTGAAGGCGAACTCAAAGGGATTCCGATCCCGGTCGAGTATGTCCAAGCGCAACTCGCCAAGCTCGGTAAAGTCTACGACGAAGCTTGATCGGCCGCCTCGGTGGCTCGTTCCGGTCGCTGCGGTGAGGGGGCTGATGTGGCGGATTCGGCCGCCAATTCCTGCTCCGCAACCTGCAGCGCTTGGGCGTATCGCTGCTGCGACAACGGCAACCCGAGTTGCTTCGCCAAGTCGACCGCGGCGGTCAGTGCGGCGACGCGGACCTTCGCCGGCACCACCAGCGACCTTCGCAGCGCCGCCGCCCGGTAGGCGGCTAGGGCACCGAGCAAATCGTCGTTAATCGTTAAGCATTGTCCTTGCAGCAACCGGGCCTGCGGGGCCAACGAATCGACTTCGTAACAAGGCAACAATGCCTCGCAAGCGTCCGTGAACTGTTCCAGGTCGATCAGCGCCTCGGCGATCGCGAGTCGCAACGAGTGCCGATCGGGATCGCGCCGCAACCGGGCCTTGCAAACTTCGATCCGGCGCCGCGCCCAATCGTCCTGCGAACGTTGTAATTCACGCCGTACTTCGGTCGTGTCGAGCCGGTTGGCGAGGTCGCGAACCTGCCGTAATTGCTGCATCGATCTGGCCAATACCGCTTCTTCGTGCTGCCACACCAAGCGAGCATCTTCGGGACAAACCTCGATCGCCTGTTCCAATACCCGTTTCGCTTCCGCGGGGCGATCCTCGGCGCGATGCAACGCGGCCAACTCCAAGAAAAGCTCTACCTGCACCGCGTGATCGCGGATCATTTTCTCGAGTTGTTGTCGCCGTGACGGAGCTTGGCGATCGGTCGAATCCCGGCCGCTACTGACCTCAGGAACGACCTCGGGCGCGACCTCGGATTCGGGTTCTGTATCGGATTCGGATTCGGTCATCGATAGCTAATCCCGGTCAGGGAGTCGAATCCTGTGATTGTCGGTCAGCAGCCGAGCGGCGTCAAACAGACGCCGCGGCAGGACGATTCAATCCGCCCGCTCCGCATCCGTTGACAGGTAGAAGGCCTGACCGTTGTAGAACATCGACATGATGTAGGGCGACCAACGCGCCAAGCCTTCTCCCGGGTCTGCGACCAGATAATCGCCGCGTCCGTTGACACCCAGAACCACGACGGCATGTCCGCCGTTGGCCCGACCGAGCAATTGACGTAGCCGGCCGGTTCGGGTCTCGCCCGGCATGCCCGCGTCAACCGCACCGACCATCGCCAAAACAGGGAACTGCCCCGCATCACGCCACTGCCGAGGATCGCTGGCCGCCAACCGGGGCTGAAGCGAATGCGCTTGCCCACGACGTGCCAGGGCACGATAGAGCGCCAACGGTTCGGTCCCGGCCCGGCTCGTCAGGCACTCGGCTACCAACTCACGCTCGGTCGCCTCGATCCCGAACTGGGTCAACATCGTCACCGCCGCGGCGGCACCGCACGACGCCTCGTGTGATTGCATACAAACGCCATTTTTCCACCATCCCTGATCGGACACATGGACCGGACGCCAGATCGGTCGCAACACCGGGGCGAAGAAAAACAAGACGCTCAATATCACGAGCGTGCCGAGCCCGACGACCTTTCGTCCCGTTGGGACTCCGGGGATCTGCCACGCCATCCCGGCCAGAAAACAGGTCAACGCCGGCGTCAGATTGCTCAATAGAATCGCTGTGCCGAGTGGGAACAGCCAGACATTCTCCACCCGTCCGACCCAGGCCGACGCGTAGAGACTGGTCAACACGATCAAAACGCCGAAGAGCGGCATCCGCAGCCGTCGTAGGTGAGAGCCGGTCCGCCTGCCAGCCACCCACGATACGCCCCAGAGGGCACCACCGACGACGGACGCCATCACGAGGTCGGAGTTCATTCGGTTATCCGTTTTGCATTGGGAAACATGACGGTGGAGAACGAGAAGCGGTGAACGAGAAACGGTCGGGCGAACGGATGAGTGGCCCGCTGTTAACGGTGCGACGACCCACCTCCTGTGGTCCAGCAAGCTTCGCACTTCCCCCGACTTGAGGCAAGGCCGTTTTGGGAGGTATTCTTCCTGCTGTGACGATCTGGGGTGGCTTTCGTTCCCTTCGTCGCTCGTCCGGCGATTCGGTTTCGGGTCGTAGGAGCGGTCGTCGTGCATTCGGGAAGACGAGGCCTCGAGCGAGATCGGATCTGCCGTCAAGGGGTTGTCGGCTATACCGCCGGATCGATAGTCTGGTCACTTCATCCGGCCGGACGATCGGTCAGGCTTTTCCCGTGGCTAAATGTGATCAGCACCATGAATTCTGCAGGCACCGCCCCCAACGATCCGCCCCCAGCCCCGCTGGTCGAACGACTTCAAGCGGCCGACCAATCACATGTGCTCCGGTTTTGGGATCAGCTCGACACCGAGGCTCGTGGGCGACTGATCACGCAGTTAGAAGCGATCGACTTCGACCAGTTGGCCGGACTGATCGCGGGTCAAGACGACAAGCCCGATTTTGCCGCCTTGGCCAGTAGGGCGACCCCGCCGCCGGCCGTCCGCAGCGACGGCACCGGGGCGGCTTGGAATCCCGCCGACGCCCGTCGCGCCGGCGCCGAAGCGATCGCCGCGGGGCGTGTCGGGGTGGTGATCGTCGCCGGTGGCCAAGGGACTCGCTTGGGATTTGATCACCCCAAGGGGATGTACCCGATCGGTCCGCTCTCGGATCGAACCCTGTTCGAGTACTTCGCCGACCTACTGATCGCGACGCAACGTCGCTACGGCGTATCGATCCCGCTGTACCTGATGACCAGCCCGCTGACGCACGACGAGACGTTGGCTTACTGGGCTGAGCACGATTACCTCGGATTGGGCAGCGAAAACGTCCGTATTTTCTGCCAGGGGACGATGCCGGCCGTCGATGCCAAGACCGGCAAACTGTTGTTGGCATCCCCCGACTCGCTGTCACTGAGCCCCGACGGACATGGCGGTACGGTGCGGGCGTTGAGCGTCTCAGGTTGCCTTGACGACGCCACCTCACGAGGGATCGACCTCCTCTGCTACATCCAGGTCGATAACCCCTTGGTGGCGCTCTGCGATCCCGACTTGATCGGTCATCACCTCGTCAGCGGTAGTGAAATGACGACACAGGTCGTTCGCAAACGTTATCCCGAGGAGAAGGTGGGAAACGTCGTGATGGTCGACGGGGCGCTGCGAATCATCGAGTACAGCGACCTGCCCGAGGAAATCGCGGCACAACGAAACGAGGCGGGTGAATTACGGTTGTGGGCCGGGAACATCGCTGTCCATGTGATGAACGTTCCGTTCCTCCGTCGCGCCGCGGCATCGGCCGACGCGTTGCCGTTTCACCGAGCGAACAAGGCGACTCCGTTCATCGACGATCAAGGAAAACTGATCAGCCCGGATACACCCAACTCGATCAAGTTCGAACGGTTCATTTTTGACCTGTTGCCCGATGCCGAAAACGCCTTTGTCGTGGAAGCGGTCGCCGATCGGGCCTTCGCGCCAGTCAAGAATGCCGATGGCGCTCCGTACGACACACCCCAGCGGGCCCGCGAAGCGATTGTCCATCTGCACCGAGATTGGTTGCGCGATGCCGGGGTCGCCGTCGCCGAGGGGATCAAGGTCGAGATCAACCCCCGGTTCGCGATCGACGTGGCCGAATTGAAGCAACGGCTCGCCGGCACCACATCGATCGAACGAGACCATTACTTCGCGCCGCTGCAATGAGTCATCGGCGACCAGCGGCGCTCGAGTCCCAGCTGGGTCGGCGAGGCGCCGTCGAATGACGTGCCTCGCCCCGGGACGCGAGCGACCGCTGATCGGTCCGATGATTCGATTTCACGGCGAACGCCGATGTGGGACAGCAATCGGGTTCATCACGACGAGGCTGCTCAGCGGGTTCTTGCCGCCGGGGTCTCCGCCAGCCGCAGATAGCCGTACATCGGTTGGTCGCTGCGGATGATCACGAACTTGCCTTGCAGTTGGTCTTGTTGAGCCGCCTTGTGGATGATCCCGTGTAATTCGGCGATCGACGCGGTCGACCAACCGTGCAGGCCGATCAAGACATCGCCGACTTTCAAACCGTAGGTCTCTGCGGGAGAACCTTTGCGGAGTTCGGTTACCGCTAAGCCGCCGCGATATTGCTGTTTCGTTTTCGCGTTGATCCGCTGCATCGCCGGCTTCGACACCGGTTGCAACCTGACGCCGATCGCATTCCAGGCCAGCATCGAGGTGTCGTCGGCGGGTTGCGCCTGCTGGTCGATCGACAATGCCAAATCGACCGGCCGTCCGTCACGCTGGACCTGGATCGGTAATTGCCGACCCCGTTCGGCTTCGATCAAAGCCAGGCCGAATCCGAGACGGTCGTCGACGGCGGTTGAACCGACTCGAACGATCCGATCGCCAGGTCGTAGTCCGTCGCGGAATGCCGCCCCGTCGGAGGCGACGTCCTTGACCGTCACGCCGTCACCGACGCAGGGACCACCAGCGACTCGCAGCCCCAGCCCGAGCCGCTCTTCATTGTGGTCATTGATCATTTGATTGACGATTTCGATCGCTTGATCGATCGGGATCGCGAATGCGATCTGCTGGGCACCGACCCGGACTGCGACATTGACGCCGATGATCTCGCCGTGGATGTTCAGCAGTGGGCCGCCGGAATTGCCCGGATTGATCCCCGCACTGGTCTGGATCAGATCGCGGTATTCCTGAGTGTCGTTGACGGGGACGTCGCGATGCAGGGCCGAGATGATCCCCTCGGTGGCCGTGTGGACGTATCCGAACGCATTGCCGATCGCGATCACCGGTTCGCCGATCATCAGGTCGCAACTGGTTCCCCGAGGGATTACGGCGAGCGGATCATCGACATTTACTTTCAACAACGCTAGATCGCTGCGGATATCGGTGGCGATCACGTCGGCGGTCGT
>SKZY01000186.1 GCA_007127095.1 Planctomycetaceae bacterium | reverse complement strand
ATACAACTGCTCAGCAATGTCTGTCCAATCCGTCTCGGGAACCGCGATCTACAGTCCGATCTCGGACTTCGCTTTCATCTTGCCAATTGAAGATCCAGCGGTGATGGCTCGGTAGCCGTCCTGCCACATCATATTCTTGACATCCATCGAAATACCGTCGAAACTGTTTTAGCCATTGGCCTGCTCCATGTCGCTGCCCAGGATCGAGCGACAGGCGCAAGCATCATGCCCGTTTCGATGCGGTCCCCGTTGCCAATTCGAAAAAGGAAAATGCATGCCCCGTTGAATCGATGCCAGGAAGCGAGGGTCGGTCATGAGCGGACTTTCAAAGGGATTCGACGTTGAGGACGTAAGCGACGCGGAAATTATACTGGCGGTTCGCGGCACTGCCCAGCTTTGGGAGGTTTTTTGGAAAGTTCGACACGTGCCAAGTTAAGCAGGCCAGCAAACTCACTGACGGGAACCTCCGGTACGCAGGAAGTTTTGTGCGAATATCGCCGCCCCCTCGGTCGCCACGTCAACACCCGCTGCAGATCGTACCAGCGCACGTGTGATAGTTGATTGACGCGAAGCTTCGCATCCCAGACTGTTGTATTCATGCTTAGACTGATTTCTTTCGTTGCCACAATCCGAATCATCATCTCGCTGCCGACCGGAAAGGCACGCGTCACATCCGTATGACCAGACATCATTTCCGAATTAACAAGGCCTACGCCGCCACGCTCGAACGTGTCGCCTGTCGACCGATCGAGAATGACCCGAGTCTCCCATTGCGACTGATCCGGCTCGAGTTTTCAATTTACAGGATTTTAGAAGGACGAAAGCTCGAATCGCATGGCGAAATCGCCTGTCGCGATTTGATCGTAAGCCCACTGCTGAGCTCACAATCAGACGCTGGGCTGGTTGCGTATGCAAATGCTATCCAAGTTCCCGATCCGATCGACGAACCGATAAGCTGGCTGGCTCTCGCGCGCCGAGTCCGTTGGATCGAAGTGACATTCGGCTCTCCCGAGTCCGAAGGAGATCGAAACCCGTTCGCGACGATCAAACCGTTTGATCACCGGGGCTGGAATATCACCGAGTGTCGCTACGACCAAAGCGTTCCTTGGGTGACGATCGGTGCAGCTGCCAACTCAGTCGGCGTTTCCGAATCGACGGTTCGCCGGCGCGTTGACGCCATGGAATCCGAGTGGGGACTGCGATTGGTACGGCGAACCGACGGAGATCATCGACGAATTTACTTGCCATTGTTTCTGAACGTCTGGGAGGACTGAGCGCCGGTCAACAGTCGGCGGCGATGCTTTCGGTGCGCGTCCCGGAAAGGATGACGCAATGGTTAACGCGTCACATTTCCTCTACGACACCACGCGCCATTGCAAGTGTCAGCTTGCCCGATCGCTCTGTTCTGGTCATGTCACCAGAGTGCTCGACGCCCATCAGCGAGAGCCATTTTTGCACCAGGATATCAAACACCTGTCCCGCAATGAAACCATGCCAAGTTCCGTTGCACTCCGACAATCGCCCGATCGCCAACGTTTGATGGAAGTAATTATTCGCTAGGCGCTCCATCGTGCTACCACAAATGTCTGAAAGCATTGCCGTGAAGCCTGGTCCGTTGGCGGTTTGCAACGTGAGGAACTTTGCCGGTGTTTCGGGGCGGATCATGAAAAGTGTTTCTACCAATCTCAAGTAAGTATCGCGTCTCATGCGTGTAAATGCTTTTTCCAGCTTGCCGAGCGGTGCGCTGCAAATCGTTTCAAATGCACATGCTCCTTGTGCCGGCGATCGCAATTTCTCGCAGATTTCCTCCGCATCTTCGGTCAGGCGCGCAAGCGTGGCGCCCTGCGCTAGCGAAAAGTATGCGTGAGTCGGCTGACCGTTGTGGCCCTGTAAAAACTGCATTCCAGGGTACTGAACCAGTCCGCTGTCGTATCGAAAGCATTTGATGTTTGTCGAAACGTACAGCTGCCTCAACCGCTCACGCAAAGCGTTCGAGTCAAGTTCGACACTCGCGCCCGCGCTGCGTATATCGAGTTCCCTGCGAAAGTACAGCGATAAGGCGAGGAACTGAGCAGCTCGCTTGATCCTGTAAGTGGGCGCATTGCTACGACCATCGACAAAACGCGGAACAATTTCTTGGTTGAATAGATAGAGTTCCATTTGCAATAGCCGAAGCTGACTCGCTAGATGAGTTTTTTTGGGTTGCAACCCGTCTGCACTTCGAGATTTCTGGTTGTGGTCTTCTGGGTATTGATGACCACCGACACACAAACAAGCGGCGAAGCCGAGAGCCTCTCGGCGGGTTAGTTCATTTTTTTCAGAGTTCATCTATCGTAGCCTTTTTGCTTGAAGGATAGTCACACAGCCGCCGTACTGAGCGTCTATCAGACGCCGAGCCTGTGCGGCATCGCGAGCATTGACGTTGACGTAGGAGACACTTCCCCTAAAACGAATTTTGACCTCAAACGTGTTCATGTGTGTCCCCTCGGTGGCTCGCTTTTTTGGAAAGGCGGATATCGATTTGGAGTTCGGAATCCGAGTAGAAGTGTTGGTGAACGACGCAAGCAACGTTTCGACAGACTACCTTGGGATCGAAGCACCACCCGGTTAAGACGTCGATCTGGTAACGCCCGGAACGATAAATGAGCTCGAGCCCTCTGATCGTAGACAGATCGATCAAATAGTCATGATAAATTGCTTTCCCGTCCAGAATCTCTTGGTGAAAACGACCCCGGTTAATGGTCGCCATTTCAATGGCAATGGTGTCCAGGTCACTTGCACGTCCAAACCTTTTGCGATCGCGCGACCAGATGTCACGACTTTCGATCGGTAGCAAGGGCAACTCTTCCGAGAAATGAACGACGTGAAAAGGCCCGCGTGGGTGTTTGGTGATGACTGTTTTCAATCGAGAGCTCCAGATAGGGCGGAAAGGGCGGACAAACGATGGCGACGTGCTGAACGTTGAACAGACGAGCGAGCATTTTGTCCCGCTTTGGAAGGTTTTTTGGAAGCTTTTTCATGATGCGATGCTCCGATGCCGCTTTGCATTTCGATTTCAGCTCTTGCTCTGTCGTTCTGCCGCCAAGCAGGTCCGCGTTAAGTCGACACGGAAAGCCAAGGAAAGTGCTAAAAAAACAGGTTTTCGTCGGGCGGTTTGTAGAATCGCTCCTCAGTCGGCGAGCCCCGCGGGTTGACTAGATTTACAAAAAGTGATGTCGATGGCGATTTAGCTAACCCCGGTGGAGAGAAGGCCCCCGTGATGAACGCGGAGCGGCAGCAGATTGCTCGCTCGACGGCGAGAGAACAAAGAGTGCCGGTGGTATTCGCTCCGCTCGCCCACCGGCTAATGGCGGAAATCCCTTCGGGATACAGAAGCTGATCGCCTGTTGGTCGAGCAGGACCAGGTCTCAAAGGCGGTTAAGCCGAAAGACACTTTAGAGGGTGCTTACCAGCCAGTCCGTGTAGCATGCTCGACACCCAATGGCCATCGACGGTTGAGCTACCGCAAGTTGCTCTTGGAGAACGCTATTCCGTGGAAGTGAATTGCAGCATTTTCAACATGCAATCATGAAACTTCGACCACTCTACCGTGCGTCACAAACACGAGCAGCCCCTTTGTCGAGCCTATCATCCGAAGATAGCTTTGAACTTGCGCCCGATAACATTCGACCGCCGCAGGCTGGGGGTCGACATCGCTTTTCCAATCGATGATCGTTTTGGGGACGCCATCGTCGCCGAAACTGGCTGCATCAGCGATGCCGACGGTAACCTGTTCGACTCCCTCCCCATCTTCGGACGCAAAGACCGTGAACTCGGGCACGAGCGAAGGTCGCAATTCCGCGATCTGGGGCAGCATCAGAGTCCGCGTGATGCAATCGGCGATTTCGCTGGGCGACAGTCCGTCCTTCGGATCTTCGACCACAGGGTGGCCAAGGGCACGAATGAGCGTGGCGGCGCGCTCGGTTAGGGAGTCGATGTGCGCTTCCGTCTCGCTGTTCAAAACCTCCTCGAACAGCTTGTGAATGATCAGCCCCCGGTTTCGGCCGCCCTGAACTGTCGTGAAAAGCCCCCCTCCAACGGGCTCGGCGTCATCGGTGGCGAAGAGAACATCTGGCTCCTCGGTTCGCACGACAGGAGATGCGGGGTCCTCGTCCCGGCTGGGCGTTCGCCAGATGATATGTTGCTGGCGCCGCACGATAGCGGCGGCCTCATCCCGAAAGATCTCGCGCGTCTGAAGATTGACGGGCGGTTCTGCAGCGGCCCCCGGTTCCGCCGGCAGATGGGCGAGATCGATTGCTGGCAAATCGGCGAGTGAAAGGTCGAGTAACGCCAACCACGCTACTTTTTCCGGGTCGACATCAAGGCGGGGAATCACGAGCTGCTCGCGCGCACGTGTCGCCGCCACATACCATAGCCGTATCCGCTCACGATTGAGCTCCGCCTTCTCAGCCTCACGCGCTTCGTCGTACCCGACAGGATCGATGCCAAACACACGACAATAGAAGCGGTCGTTTTCACGATCGATGAAGGCGTTCTCCGCCGCCCTTACGCGCGTCATGGTATTGACGGGGATCACGATCGGCCATTCGAGTCCCTTGGCAGCGTGCATGGTATAGAGTGCGACGGCGTCCTCCTGGGCGTCCGGCCGACCCTCAACGGCCCGCGATTCATCGGCCCAGGCTTTGGCCATGGCCTCGGCGAAGGCACGCAGTCCGCGTACCGGGTAGGCACGCGCCAGGCTGAGGTACAGGTCCACATTGGCCAGGGCGCGCTCGGCCTGACGGTAATGGCGTTGAAGCAGGATCGGACGGACCCGCAGCGCATCGACGGCTTGGGAGAGAAGGTCGTGAGGGGTCGTGGAATTCGCGCGGCGGCGGAGTCCTCGCAGCTTGTCGAGAACTTCGCGTGCCAGTGGATGCTGGACCGCCCCGGGATCGACGCCGAGGTCCAGCCTAGGTAAGGCGTCGGGATTGCCCTCGGGGCGAGGCAGCGCCCAAAGGACATCAAGCAGCTCTTCCTCGGTGAGCCCGACAAGCGGCCCCCGAAGCAGAGCGCCGAGCGCAAGGGTATCCCGTCGGTCAGCCAACACGCGGGTCAACGCGATCAGGTCCTGGATCTCCTGCCGGCGAAAGAGCCCTTTTCCGGCCTGGGTGGCAACGGGAACACCGCAGCGTTCAAGTGCCTCTTCGTAACGCCACAGGTCGCTGCCCGTCGGCGCGAGCAACGCGATGTCGCCGGCCCGGCAAAGGCGTTTCTCGCCGGTCTTGCGGTCGAGAATGGTTTGACTGCCGATCAGCCGCGCGCACATGTCGGCGACGGCCTCGGCCTCGCCATCGCGCCGCTGCTCGGCGGTCGCCTTGCCATCCTGGTCAGCCACGGCAACGTCAAGGGCCGCGACGCACAGCGCGCCATCCGGCTCGGGATGGAAGGGATCGAGCGGTGTGAATCCCGGCTGACCTTCGCTCGACAACGGCGATTCGAAGCGTTCGTTTACATAGGTGAGGATCGGCGAGCAGGAGCGGAAATTCGTCGAGATCGACAGGATACTTTCGGCGTCCTGAGCCCTGTAGGCATCGCGGGCCCGCACATAGGTGCCCACATCGGCGCCCCGGAAACGGTAGATGGCCTGCTTCGGATCGCCAACCAAGAACAATGCCCCGGGGCGTATTCGAAACGCCGTCCAGTCTTCGGCGAGATCGCCGCCAGGCGAGTCGCCGCAGAGACGCCAGAATATCTCTGCCTGGAGGGGATCGGTGTCCTGGAACTCGTCGACCAGTACGTGGGCGTAGCGGCTCGCAAGGGCACGGCGGACCTCGTCATGGCCGCGAAGCAGATCGCGCGCCGCAGTTAACAGATCGTCAAAATCCAAGACCGCAGCGGAACGCTTGTAATCGCGGTAATGCTGCAAGACGGACTGCAGCTCGGCAATCGTATCCGTCAGAATTCTACTCGCTACGTTCCCCAGCATCACGGTCCAAGCTTCACAGCATGCCTTGTAGTGGCCTTTCGCGGCGGAGTTCAGACGGTCGCTGTGCGATTGGGAAAGTCCAGCCTGCCTGGCCACTTCGCGCCATCTTCCCTTCTTCTTGTATGCGGCGAAGCGGCCCGCCTGGGTACAGAGATCGGGGTGCGGACGAGCCACGATCAATCGCATGAGACTGGCGGGATCATCAGCCGTCCGGGCGAATGCCACCTCCTTGGCCATCTCCTTGAACCGAGCGGCGATCGCGTCGGTCTCCTCCTCGGCCTCGGCGAGGTCCTTCAAGAATTTGTCGAACGCATCCACCTTCTCCTCAAAGTCCTGCACGGCGGAGGCCAGTGGAGCGGCCGGCGGGGCCGCTGTCGTGCGATGCCGGTGCAGATGGTGCACGATCGTGCGAATGAGCGATACCGTCTGAGCGGGATCCTGACGCACCATCTCGGCGATCAGGCCGCCCCGCTCACCCGACAGCCGCTCGCGTAGCCACGTATCCACGATGTCCACGAACACGAGGTCGGCCTCGTCACGGCCCATGACATTTGCGCCCGGATCGATATCGGCCTCAACCGGATAAGGCTTGATGAGGCGCTGGCAGAATCCGTGGATCGTCGAGCAGGTGATGTCGTCGATGGACGCGGCAGCGGCCACAAGATGGTTCCGCTGTACCTCGGAAAGTCCATCGGGCAAGGCGATGCGCAGCTCCGTCGGGATTTGGCCCGCCACGAGGATACCCACGAATTCGCGCACCCGTATCACCAATTCGCTGGCGGCCAATTCCGTAAAGGTCACCGCGGCAACGGACCTCGGGGCAATGCCCTCGCACAGCATCATCGCAATTCGTCCCGCCATAACGGCGGTCTTGCCGGAGCCGGCCCCGGCTTCGACGAGGAGGGACCTGTCGTGAGCGGCGAGCGCGGCCCGGCGCGCCGCGTCGTCAGCCAAGCCCTTTTGCGGCGTACTCATCACTCAGCCTCCCACACACGGACCGCCTCGCCGAGCCGATCGTTCACAGCGGCTTCCTTTCGCCTGCGATAACCGTTATCGACATTGGCCGGAAGGGCGAAGGCGAGGTCGTCATATTGGCCGCCGGTGTCGGGCCCCATTAAGGCCCGTCCGGCCAATAAATTCGCACGGGCGGTCCGAAGGTAGCAGGAGATTTTGCCGAGGGTCGCGGCCGGATCGTCAAGCCGGAGTTCGACCTCCTCACGCAGATAAAGCAGTGAGGCGGCGATCTCGATGGCGTCGCCAAGCAGCGCCTTGACCGCAAAAGCATAAAGGCAGCGTTGCAGTTCCTTGCCGCCGTCCACGACGATTTTTTTTCTGGGGAGGCACCCGGTCTTGTAATCGCGCACCAGGGCGTGCCGGCCATCGCCGGAGATATCGAGGCGGTCGATATAGCCGGCGATGCGGAAGCCCGTATCGGGGATTTCCACGGGCGCCGCGGTGTCCCAGGGGGAGTCCCATTGGGTGTTGCCAGCGGACTTCCGTTCCGACCCACCGAACGGAACTTCGCTGTAGGAACGCGTATCACCCGGATACTCGTTGCCGAACGTTAGGGCGCGCTTGGCCAGCAGGCGAGCTGCCTCCAGGTTTTGTGCCCAGATGACCCTCGGCGGCACCGGCCTCTCGGATTCCCAGCTCCCCGCCACCTCGGCAGAGGCTGCCTCGATTGCGTCCACGACCTGGGCTTCATCGGCCACCGTCAGTCCGCCTACGGCTTCGAGGCGTTGCAAGGCGCGGTCGAGGACCCTGTGGACGAGATCACCAAAGCTCAAGGCGTCAAGAAAGAGCGGATCGGTACCGCTTTCCGGCTCGCGCCAGTGCATCCCATATTGCCAGACATAGCCCAATGGATTCCTGAGCAGGCGGCGGAGAGAACTGGCCGATTGGGTGCGATTGAGGATCGCCTGCACCACGGGATGATCGGCGCGAATGAGGCCGTCATGGGGAGTGACCTCGGTGCGGTGCCAGTTGTGCCAGCAGCTGACTGCTGCGACGGCTTGAGGATCGGCCGCAAACTCCACCGGCCGCGCCAGCAGCCTATCGGTCTCGCTCATCGCGTGGAGCGGGACGGCATTACGCGGAAGATAGGCTTCCTCCGGCCGCCCTTGCAGCAGGACACTCCGGCCGAGGAGACGGCCGTCACTATCGCGTCGAGCCCTGGACAAGACAATCTGACGTTCGGTTGTCGCTAGGATCGTCTCGAAATCACGGCGATCCGCTGCGGCGATCGGAAGCGGATCAAGCTCGGCGGTCGGGATGATGTGGTCGGCGAGCAACCGGTCTTCCGAGATCCCCCGCGGCCACCGCAGCGAATTGAGGCCAAGGAGGCGCACGAACGGCCGCGGTGACGCCGCGAGTGTGCTGGCTGGCATCCAGGCGACAGAGACGCAGGCTTCCAGCCCGTCATCCTGCTTGAGCGCATCGAGGGTCATGTCCAGCGACGCGGCTGGACCGGCCACCAGCGCCTTACGCCAGATCATGCGAGCCCGTCCGCGGAGCAACGCCTCGCCAGCTTCATCGGCAGCGTCAGTCCCCCGGTCCAGCAAAGCGATTATGGCACGTAGCGACTCGTTGTGATTCTGGCCGTCCGGCCAGTCGGTGGGTAAGAGCCGGTCGAGGAGTTTCGTCCATGCTTCGCGCGTTGCCAAGGGCGCATCGGCAGGCAGCACGCGGGTCCAGCCCGCTGGCAATTCGCCGACGGGCCCCTGCTGCGAGCTGAGCAAGGCGGCTAGCCGGCGCATCCTTGTTTGGGACAAACCGCGGACCAGAATATCCGCCAAGGCCGCGGTCGCCTGACCTTCTCGGGTCGCCGTTACCTGGACGCCATGGACGAAGTGCAGGTCGAGATTGGCGTCCGCGCGCAAGCCCAGGAAATGATCGTCATAGTCGGCCGGCATCGTCGCGGCGATGACGACTTCTCCAGGCTCGGCCCGTCCCGATGCCAGCAACTCACGGGCCCAACGCAACGCCTCGATGGCCTCATGGTAAGCGGTGGCTGCACTCACGGCGCTGATCTCAGGAACCAAAGCGGCCTCGCGTTCGATGGCGACGGCGCTGCCCTCGAGCCAGGCCGGGACGGACCTGGGCCCGGCGATCCATCGGACCGGCGTGTGCTCGGCCAGAGCGAGCAGGAGCGGGTGCCAGCAGGGAGACAGTTCGGTGATTCCCACGATCTCGACCGGTCCCAACAATGCGGACGCATGAGCGAGACGCCGTATGGAAGCAGCGACCAGGTCCGAGGGACGCATCATGGAGGGCGGCAGGCGTTCAAGAACCGCTTTTTCGAGGCAGGCGACGGAGTGGATGCGCGGATGGTCGCCGGCGCGGCCCGCCAGATCGAGGCCCGCGCGCCACGCCTTGTGAAGCGTGTCGGCCGCGGCGTCGACCATTCCGGGCAGCAGCTTGATCCCATCCAGCTCACCGAGTTCGCTTGCAGGCAGTGCCTGCTGGATCGCGCGGCGGAGACTTTCATTGTCGATGGGGCTCGCAATCCCGCCAGCCAGCCTCGCGGCCAGCTGCTCGAAGGTCATCACCTGCAGGCCATGCCGGCGATCGCGGGCAGCGCGCAATCGCACCTCGCGGATGGCCAACCTGCCATGGGCCACAACGGTGTTGCGTCGAGACTTCCCGAAAATCGCCACTGCTTATGTGTTCCGCTGCGTGGGACCTATAGTGCGTTTTTCAACGGCGTTACGATTCCAGTCTTCAACCAGACTAACAGGGGAGGCCCGCCCATTCAAGGGGGGCGTGTTTTGGTTCGGTGCGTCGGGCCGAAGCAGCCAATTTGGATCTACAAATTGGCCCAGCACATGTCCACTCTTGCAGCTCAGATGGAGACATAAAACGGCGTAAATTCACCGTACTCATATTGTCAACGAATCGTCCCGCACCTCGGCGGCGCGGAACCAACTGGAAGCGGTTCGGCGTTCACCGGCAAGCATCGCCTCGGCGACCCAGATAGGCAGCCGCCCCCCGGAGCTTCCATTGAGGATACGCGGCATCGAAGCAACGACCTGAGCCATCGCCCCGAGCGGCGGAACGCTTGCCTGCCGGGTGGTCTGTCGGCGCGAATTTGGTGCGCCCGTCGCTTTCGCTTGCCATAGCGAGTGGAAGCGAATTTTTCTGTATGTCAAGCTTGCGGTGGTCTCCCGGGCGTTTACCCTTAGCCATCGCTGGCCTCCTGGAAGGCTGAGTTGCGTAAGCGCCCTCAATTTCCTCGGAGGCTTTTTTCGCGGCAAGATCAGTTTGCTCCGACTGGTAGGGCTCCGACTGGTAGGGATCCGACTGGTAGGGAATCGCCTAAAGTGCAGACATCAGGGTGAAAGACTTGTTTCAACAGGGAGATATTCACTGTTTACAAAAAACAGGACATGAAAAGCCCAGGTAGACTCGTGGTGAGAACCATTGAGAAAACCTGGGCTGTTAAGCACCCCCGAAGGAGTCTTTGGGCATAACGCTCCTCTGGGTACGATCAGATCGCTGGGGCGTTTACTCGCAAAGATTCAAGCAGGGGGCTTGGTTGTGCGATCGAGTGCGGCGAGCACCTCGGGATCGGGATAGACTCGACAGTGATTATCCCGAAGGGATACAAGCCATTAGCCGGGGGTTGGAGCGCAGCGACCACCCCCGGAGGAGAATCCCCCGACAGAGAACCGACCCCGAAGGGGTCGCAGCGAGATACCTTGCCGTCACCCCTTCGGGGTGAGCTCGCTCGGGACGCCGTTTTTCCGGTGGTATTCGCTCCGCTCGACCACCGGCTAATGGCCAATGGTAAAAATCCCTTCGGGATACAGACGCTGCTCGCGGGGATTCGCGGCGAACACGAAAAAACCCGGACAAAGACGGTGAAAATGAGCTTTCCGCCGTGTTTTCCGGGTTTTTTGAAATGGAGGATAGGGGACTTGAACCCCTGACCTCTTGCATGCCATGCAAGCGCTCTCCCAACTGAGCTAATCCCCCTTGGATAGCTACGGCTTCGGTGGAACCGAAAACATGGCTTGATTGCCCGTGATTGACACGGCAATTCGGCCGATGGAGATCCTGAAACGGATCGCCGTTCTCCTGGGCGGGGAGCGTATCACGTTCGGATCGGGTACGTCAAGCGTCGGGCGGGCAAACTTTTTGGGCGGTGCCCAGAGACCGGTTGGCGACCGTTAAAAATCGCCAAAATTGACATAGCGAAAACGTCGCGAACATTGAACAATCCGCTCGCGTATCTCAAGGCTGCCGACTTCCCCCTGGCCGTTTTTTTCACTCCCCCAAACTATGCCCGCACTCGCTCCTGCGCCCCACCCGGCTGGGCTGGAAGCCTCTTTCGAATTGGAATCACCAACCCCGACGGGAGACGGTTCAGAATTCGGCCACCTCGCAATGATCGGCGGGATCGCCGGGACGGCGTGGCCAGAGGAGCTGGTCGAGCCGTTGGAACGACCGTCGCCGGTAACAACGGCGCCGCTTGTGGCGGAGTTGCCCGACGGTCGCGGGCCGGCTGTGGGCACGATCGGCGCGGCGGTCGGCCCTTCGGCGACTCGTTCGAACCTGCGGGCGAGCATGGCCGACGGGGCGACGTTTGGCGTGATGGTCGGTGTCGGCGAGAGTTATTTGGCGGCGTTCGCGTTGGCGATCGGGTTGGGCGAGATTTCGGCCGGGCTGGTATCGAGTGTTCCGCTGCTGGTCGGCGGTGTGCTGCAATTGATCTCACTGCGGGCGGTCGGTTGGCTGGGCAGTGAAAAGCGCTGGATCGTTTGCTGTGCGACGTTGCAGGCGATGAGTTTCTTCCCGTTGGTGATCGCGGCGTTGTCGGGTTCGCTGGCGCTCGTGCCGTTATTGATGATCGCTTCGCTCTATTGGGCCGGCGGACTGGCGAGCGGGCCGCCCTGGAACACCTGGATGGAATCGATCGTGCCGTCGCGGATTCGGCCGCGATATTTTGCTCGGCGGACGCGGACATCGCAGCTGTGTACGGTGATCGGGTTGGTGGGTGGCGGTGTGGCGTTGCAGTGGGCTGACAATCACGGGCGGGTGCTGTTGGGATTCGGCTCGGTATTCGCCGTGGCGGCCTTGTTTCGTCTCTGGTCGGTCAGTTGGTTGATGCGTCACCGGGTGGCGGAGCGAGATTGGTCGGCAACGGGCCGTCGCCAAATGTCGACGCTCACCGCGACGGGTCAGGGCCAGCAGAAGACCGAGCGTGGGGAAGGGGGAGTCGGCGGTACGGGGCGTCGTTGGCTAGCCTCCGAGATCACCGGGATGCGGCTGTTGAGCTACCTGGTCGCGGTGCAGGCGATGGTGCAGATTTCGGGGCCGTATTTTGCTCCCTACATGCTCAAGCAGTTGCAATTTTCCTACACGCAGTACGTCACCTTGCTGGCGATCGGTTTCATCTCAAAGGTCATCGCGTTGTCGTGGTGGGGGCGGATGAAGCATCGCGACGGGGCGAAGCGGCTACTGTGGATCGGTGGTGTGGGGATCGTGCCGCTATCGGCGCTGTGGATCGTGTCGGACAACCTGTACGTGTTGGCGGTTGTTCAATTGCTCTCGGGCATCCTTTGGGCGGCCTATGAACTCGGCTTTTTCCTGATGTTTTTTGAGACGTTGCCGATCGCCAAACGAACACGGATGTTGACCTACTACAACCTTGCCAGCATGCTCGCGTTGTGTGGTGGTGCGTTCATCGGGGCGGCGATCCTGCAGGGGTTGGGCGGTGGCCAATCGGCGTATTGGGTCCTCTTCGCGACCTCCTCGGTCGGCCGCTGTTTGGCACTCGGCCTGCTGTTCGGGATTCCCTTGGCGTCGCACCCAGCGATTACGGTCTGCTTGCGGGTGGTAGGGGTTCGGTTATCGACATCGCCGGCCGATTCGCCGATCTTGAGCACGTTGTCGAGTCGCCCCCGTGATTGAGACGGTCGGGTTTTGGTAGACTCGGCGGGATCGTTCGGCCGCGATGCCGATCCAACCGCTTTTCACCCTGGAACCCGCAGCAAACCGATGGACATGCGAAATACCGTCGCCCTGATTCTCGGGGGCGGCCGCGGCACACGGCTGTTTCCGTTGACCAAGATCCGTGCCAAACCGGCGGTGCCGTTGGCCGGCAAGTACCGCCTGATCGACATCCCGATCAGCAACTGCATCAACAGCGGGGTCAACCGAATTTACGTGTTGACGCAGTTTTTGTCGGTATCGCTGCACCGTCACCTGCGTCAGACCTACCGCTTCGACCATTTTTACAATGGTTTCGTCGAGTTACTTGCGGCGCAGCAGACCGTCGATGAGGGAACCGATTGGTACCAGGGGACGGCTGACGCGGTCCGCAAGAACATCCGCTACATCGAACAGCGGTGGGTCGACCACGTCTTGATCCTGTCAGGCGATCAGCTGTACCGGATGGACTTTGCCGACATGATGCGGACGCATGTCGAATCGGGTGCGGCGGTGACGATCGCGGGGATCCCGGTCCATCGTAAAGACGCCGAGTCGCTGGGGATCATGAAGGTCGACGATTCGGGGCGGGTGACCGGTTTTGTCGAAAAGCCGAAGACGGAGGCGGAGTTGGCGGAAGTCCGCACCGACCCGGCTTGGATCGATGCCCACGGGATCCCGTCGGAGGGCCGCGATTGCTTGGCGAGCATGGGGCTTTACATCTTCAACCGCGACGTGATGGTCGACCTGCTGACGAACACCGATTACGAAGATTTTGGCAAGGAGGTCTTTCCGGCGGCGATCCGCAATCACCAGGTGCAGTTGCACCTGTTCGACGGGTACTGGGAAGACATCGGGACGATCCGGGCGTTTTACGAGGCGAACCTCAGCTTGGCTCGCAAGTCGCCCCCGTTCGACTTCAGTGACAGTCGGGCGCCGGTCTACAGCCGAGCCCGTTTCCTGCCGCCGACGGTCGTCGAAGACGCCAAGATCAACGGTTCGTTGGTCGCCGATGGTTGTCAGATCGGCCGTGGCACGGTGATCGAGAACAGTGTCATCGGCCTGCGGACTGTGATCGGCGACAACGTCACGATCCGTAACTCGGTGATCATGGGTGCCGATTACCGCGAATCGGTCGATGATCACCGCGCCGACCAGATTCCGATCGGGATCGGCGATGGCAGCGTCATCGAGGGGACTTTGTTGGACAAAAATTGTCGGATCGGCAAGAACGTCCGGATTACCAACGCCCAAGCGATCGACCACCAAGGCGAAAACGAGGCGATGCAGGTCCGCGAAGGGATCCCGATCGTGATCAAGGACGGCGTGATCGCCGACGGCTTTGAGTTTTGATCAACCGATTCGTTGATCGGCGATCAACCGGACCAGGTCGGTCGTCGTGACGATCCCGACCAGCGTCCCGGCGTCGATCACCGGCAAGCGGTGTACCCGAAGTTCGATAAACCGTTTGGCGACCTCGTCGATCGAGTGGTCGAGCGACACTGTCAACGGTTCTCTAGCCATCACGTCGCCGACGGTCAGCTCTTCGAGCCGTTCACCGATCCGGTCGGCGATATCGGTGCTTGACCTCATCGGCGATTCGTGAAAGCCGGTTTCGTCGAAATAGAAGTCGGACGTTTTGCTGGCGACTTCGCGTTCGGCGCAAATCTGCCGCACGACGTCTGAGCGAGAGATCACGCCGACGAGTCGTCCCTCATCGACGACGGGAAAGCCGCCGACATCGGCCGCGAGAGATTGCTGCTCGAATTGGGCGAGCGGCATTGTCGAAGGGACTGTCTGGACAGCAGGCTCCATCACGTCGGCGGCCGTCCATACTTTTTCGGAATCAGGCATTTCGAGAGAACCGTGGTGTGCGACGGGAACTTGAACCGCCCGAAACGTACCACGGCGCGGTGGTCCATCACCATCGGGCGATCGATTAAGATGATCGATTGAAGCGAATTTGTCGTTCAACCACCAGCCGCGGAGATCGCAGGTATTTGCTGGCGCCGTTCGTTCTCCCGACCACTCCCACCTCGTTAGATCATCATGCGATTTATTTCTCGTCGTTCGTTGCTTCAATTCGTCATCACGTTGGTCGCGTTGGGGTCTGCCGGTGACGGTGTGGCCGACGAATCGTTTTTGGAGCCGCCGGCATACGTCGGTCCGCCTCAAGCCGAACACGCCTCGACGAACCGGGCATTCCAAGGGATACCGAGTCTGGCGATCGCACCCGGTGGTCGGTTGTGGGCCAATTGGTACGCCGGCGTGACGCCGGGTGAAGACCACAACAATTACGTCGTCGTCAGCACCAGTGACGATCAGGGAAAGAGCTGGCGTGAGGTGTTGGTGATCGACCCCGACGGCCCGGGGCCGGTGCGGGCGTTTGATCCCGAATTGTGGCTTTCGCCCGACGGCCGGCTGTTCGTCTTTTGGGCGCAGGCGGCGGGTCACGAAGGATCGGTCGCCGGGGTCTGGTGTGTGGAAACCGACCAACCGGATCAACCGCGACCGACTTGGAGCGAGCCTCGCCGGTTGACCGACGGGATCATGATGTGCAAACCGGTCGTGCTCTCAACCGGCGAATGGGTGTTACCCGCGTCGACGTGGCGGAAGACCGACGACAGCGCCCGGCTGATCGTATCGACCGACCAAGGACAGACTTGGACGCTGCGTGGCGCTTGTAACGTCCCGGCCGATGTCCGCCAGTTCGACGAGCACATGTTGGTAGAACGCGGTGACGGTTCGCTCTGGATGCTGGTGCGGACCAACTATGGCATCGGCGAGAGCGTATCGACCGATCGGGGGAAAACCTGGCCGGAGTTAACGCCCAGCGATTTGCCTCATCCCAGTGCTCGGTTCTTCATCAGCCGCCTCAAATCGGGCAATCTGCTGCTGGTAAAGCACGGGCCGCTGGACCGTCGCACGGGACGATCGCACCTGACGGCCTACACGTCAGCCGACGACGGTAAAACCTGGGACGGCGGACTGTTATTGGACGAGCGAAACGGTGTGTCTTATCCCGACGGCCAACAGGCGACCGACGGGTTGATCCGGATCATCTACGACTTCAGCCGCACCGGCGACCGGCACATCCTGATGGCCAGTTTTCGTGAGCAAGACGCTACGGCGGGTGAAGCGGTCAGTGGATCGGTCGACTTGAGGCGATTGGTCAGCAGCGCCTCGGGAGGCAAGCAGAAACCGGCTGCGAAGCCGCAACCGTGACACTCCGCCCGATTCGCTGACGAAGCCGGGATTTCGCAAAATCGCCATGCTCGAGGTCCGAACAATCGGCCGGCATGGCCGCTTAGAAGCGGACGATCAGGTCGGCAGTCCAGCGGCTGGAAAGGATTCCCTTTCGCTTGGTCATCGGAAACTCATAGGCGACGCCGACTTCCATGTTTCGGCGGGGAGTCGCTTTCAAGCCGATCGCTCGGGTGACGATGTTGTTTCCGGTAACGCCCGAGGAACCGAAGTTGAACAGGTCGAGACCTTCGACCGGGCCGAAAGCGTCACCACTGCTGAGCCAGTGATACCAGTTGAGTTCGGAAAAAACGTAAAGCGGCAAGTTTCCGATGCGGTAATCGTAGTGGTTACTCCAGTACCAAACTTGGTTTTCGGCGTTTTCGTCGATCGGCTGTCGCAGTCCGGTAGCGGACAACCAATGCGAGCGATCGCCGATTCGAGTTCCGCCGGTGAGGAAAAAATGAAACTCACCGTCGCCGTTTCCCTGGAGCGATCTTTCGGTTCCCAGAGGCACTTCGAATGTGACCCCTCCGCTGAGCAACCGACCGGCAACGGGGTCGCGGTAGAAGTTGTACTTGAGCCCGGCGGAGAGGTCCGCGAATCCGCTCTCGATGATCGGACTTTGTGAATAGATCAGACCGTCCTTGGTCGCGATCAAGCTCAGTCGTTCGGTAAGGGCGAGCCGGACTTGTGCCGCGTAAACCTGGATCGAATTGCCACTCAGGCTAGCCGGCAGGTTATGGTTTAGAAAGATGAATCGGACTTCGGTCAAGGTACGGGGGTCTTCAAAGAAGACCGGGTTGGTCATCGGGCTGATGAAGTCATCAAAGCAGCGTTCGCCCCGCCGAATAATACCGTGGCCAAACAGACTTTCATTTTGGTCCCAATGTTCACGGTGGTGATCACAGACCTCACATCCCGCGGACGGGTGTGCAACCGATTGCCAGCGATCGGCTTCTTCATCCAGCAACCGATCGGCGGCGGTCATCGCTGTGAAGCTGAGGTCGTAGGCGAATACCGGCTGGGGTGCCAGGAAGGCGAACAAGCCCGCCAGGATCGACCATCGCCAAAGAACCTTAACCATGTCAGAATCCCTTCTTGAACCGTAGTCGCCACCGACCGCAGGTCGTGGCAGCTAGCGGATGATGGCGATCAACGACCTTCCTGGTCGTGCCTGTCCGCCTTCGCGACGACGATCGTGGCGAACTGTCACCGCGGAACGACAGTCTGGGATCGACCTGCTGAGCGGGTGTCGATCAATCAAGTAGCGATCTGCGTCACTGGATCGGGTCAGCAGAGACCGCTGGTAGCGACGCGGCAAACCCGAACGGTCGCAACGGTTATCCGAACGCGACCGGGCGTCATCGTCGCATCAGCGT
>SKZY01000110.1 GCA_007127095.1 Planctomycetaceae bacterium | reverse complement strand
GCTGCCATCGGGATCGCTTGCGAGGTCTATGTCGACGAGTATTCCGAGTGGTTTCGGGCCGAACAGATCATCCGGCATGAAACGGTTTGGGGGAAAACGTCCGAAAAACGGCGAGAAATCCTCAATACCTGTGAAATTCGCTGCATGGATACGGTCGCCGGGGTGATCCGCGATGCGGTCGCCGCGGGTGATTTGGAGTTGTCGGCGGCGGGTGAGATCGAAGACATCTGCTTCGGCCTCTGGTCGCTGGTCTACGGTGGTCTGGTCTTGGAAGCGACCAGCCCTTCTCTTGCGGATGTCGGGGTCGGTGACGCACGGGGGGCGATCAGGCGGAATTGCAATGCGCTGCTGGACGGGTTGGGTTGGCGGCCGTTCTACGAACCGGCCGCCTACGCGGCTTGGGTCGAGCAGATTCACGAATGCTTGGTGACGCACGTATCAAGCTCGAAAGCTGGCCTGGGTGCCTTGCCCGGGCGAGCGGACGCGACCGCGCGGGCGGAAAAGCAGAGGGTGAGAAAATGACGTGGGTTCAAGAACGTTGGTGGGTGTTGGCATCCCCGGTGCTGTTGGCGGTAACCGTTGGTGGCGTGGCGTCCGGGGTCCTGCGGGCTCGCACAGCGGAGCATCGCGGTACGACAGCGGCCGGTTTGGCCACGGCACCGCCGCTGCCGGTGCGGGTGCTGGTTTTAGGTGATCTGGCGCCACCGCAAATCGCCGATCGTTATCGCGGCGTGATCGTCGCCAGCAAGGAAGCCGAATTGGCCTTCCGGCGCAGCGGTCGGGTGGAGTCGATCGATGTCACGGAAGGGGCGGCGGTTAAGCGGGGCGAGCGGTTGGCGAGTCTCGATGCGTCGGATTTGGAAGCCCAGATCGTCGGCGCACGGTCGCAGGTCGCAGAGGCGGAGGCTTTACTTGCAGAAATGGTCGCCGGGCCGCGTCAGCAGACGATCGAGGCGGCGTATGCGGAGATCCGCCGGTTGGAAGCGACTGTCGAATTGGCTCGGTCGACGGCGAACCGGCAGCGTTCGTTGCTGGAAGTGAACGCTTCGAGTGCCCAGCAATATGACGACGCCCGTTCGTCGCTCGACCAGCAGTTGGCCGCACTTTCCGTCGCTCAACAAAGACTCAGCGAATTGCAAGAAGGGACGCGAGCCGAGCAGATCGACGCGCAGCGATCCCGGGTCGAGGGGTTGCGGGCACGCTTGCGATCGTTGGAGGTGGACTTGGAGGACAGCCGAATCGTGGCGCCGTTTGATGGGCTGATCGCCCGACGGTATCTCGATGAAGGGGCGGTGGTCGGACCTGAGTCGCGAGCGATGCGGCTACTGCAGGTCGATCCGCTGGAAGCCCGTTTTGGTGTTTCACACGATGACGCGGTTTCGATCCGGGTCGGCCAATCGGTGACGTTGACGCTCGATCAGGAAACGTTCCGCGCGGTCGTTTCGCGGATCGAACCGGAAGTCGACCTGTTGACTCGGACTCAAGGACTTTACGTCACGATCGATGCGGGCGAGGTGGCCGCCGCGGGCGATGTCGGCAGCGAACACGGTATGGCCGACCTCCGGTCAGGTGGACTGACGGCGGGGGTATCCGGGCGTTCCGATGCGGTGGCTTGGCGGCGGTGTGTGGTGCCGGGGCAAACGGTCAGCCTGTCGCTCTCCTCGTCGGTTTCCGGTGGCGATGGGATGCAAAGATTCGCCTCGGACGCGACCGATGAGTTGTGGGTCCCGTTGACCGCTTTGGCCCGTGCCGAGCGGGGGCTGTGGTCGTTGTTCGCCGTCATCGATGGTTCGGACGGCGGTCAGCTTGTTGAGCGGCGGGAGGTGCAAGTGTTGGCGATCGAAGCCGATTCGGCTCAGGTCGCCGGGGCGTTGATCGCGGCGGGAGATCAGGTCGTTGTGGGGGCGTTGCACCGGATCGTACCTGGTATGAAAGTCGAGCCGCTGCGATGACAACAACGGGAACCAACGCCGGTCGGGATCGAGACTTGGTCGACGGGCGGCACCCGCCGGTCGGCTGGGCGTCGCGGCTCGTTCATGACCGTCGGCTGTTGGTGCTGATCCTGTTGCTGGTCTGCGTCGGCGGGCTGTCAAGTGTCGCGATATTGCCGCGGATGGAAGACCCAGAATTGACCAAGCGGGTTGCGATCGTCACGACGCGGCTGCCGGGGGCGGACGCGATGCGGGTCGAAGCGTTGATCACGGAGAAGATCGAAGACGGCTTGCGGGAAGTCGAAGAAATCAAGGAGTTGCGGTCGCAAAGTCGACCGGGGATCAGCAGCATCACGATCGAGTTGCAGGACGCGGTGATGCGATCGGATGAGGTCTGGTCAAAGGTGCGCGGCAAGCTGGAGGATTCGCTGCCACTACTGTCGGCTCAAGCGTCGCGTCCCCAATTCGATGATTTGGAGGTGCGGGCCTTTGCGCGGATCGTGTCGGTCGTCTGGGAGGGTGGGGGCGAGCCTGATTATGGCGTGTTGCGGAGGGCGGCGAAGAACTTGCAGGACCGTTTACAAGCGATCCCCGGGACGGAAACGGTCGATCGTTTTGGCGACCCGGGTGAGGAGGTTTTGGTCCGGGTCGACCCGCAGCGTATCGCGGCACTCGGATTGGCGACGGATGATTTGGCGAGACAGTTGGCGGCTTACGATGCCAAGGATGCGGCCGGTACGGTCCGCGGTCGCGATTTGAACCTGGCCGTCCAGGTCGGCAATCAATTTTACCGGTTGGCCGATATTGCCCGGGCTGACATTCGCGGGGCGGACGGCCGTTTTGTACGGCTCGATCAGGTCGCCGAGGTCGGGCTGGCGACGCCCGACCCGATGCCACGGCAGGCCCGTCACGGCGATCTGCCATCCATCTCGCTCGGCATCTTGATCCGCCCTGAAGTTCGCATCGATCATTGGTCGGACCGAGCGGATCGGACGTTGACGGCATTCATTGAGGAGTTACCGGCCGGATTGGGGATCGTGGAAGTGATGAACCAAGCCGGCTACGTCAACAGTCGGCTCAGCGGTTTGGTGTCGAACATGGCAGCGGGCGGCGCGGCGGTCTGTGTCGTGATCCTGATGTTGATGGGTTGGCGGAGTGCCTTGGTGGTCGCATCGGCGCTGCCGCTGACGATTCTGACCGTGCTGTTCGCGATGCGAGTATCGGGGATTCCGGTTCACCAGATGTCGGTCACAGGGTTGATCATCGCCTTGGGGTTGTTGATCGACAACGCGATCGTCGTTGCGGATGAGGTTCACACGGAACTCGGCGAGGGGCGGACGCCGGCGGACGCGGTGGCGAGCGTGGTGCGGCGGTTGAGCGTGCCGTTGCTCGGCAGCACTTTGACGACGGCTTTCGCCTTCACCCCCATCGTGCTGATGCCGGGACCGGCGGGCGAATTCGTCGGGTCGATCGCGACGAGTGTCATCTTGGCGATCTTCGCCTCACTGGTTTATTCGCTGACGGTGATCGCCAGTTTTGCGGCTTTATTCATTCGGGTGTTGCCGCGACAACATCGTGTTGGCGGCGGGCCGAACGCTGCTGCCGCTGCGGGCGGGATTGCCAGCACGATTCGAACCGGGTGGCAGGAAGGGGTTTATTCGGCCAGGTTGGCCGCCGGATATCGCCGGCTGCTCGGTTCGCTTTTTCGCCATCCCAGGTCGGCGATCGCGTTGACGTTGGTACTGCCAATCACCGGGTTCGTAATCGCGCCAATGTTGCCCGAGCAGTTCTTTCCGCCGTCGGATCGCGACCAATTCCACATCGAGATCGAATTGGAAACGGGCGCGTCGCTCGCCGGCACTCGGCGCGTGGCGGAACGGGTCGACGCGGTGTTGGCCGAGGAACCGATCGAGCAAGTCGATTGGTACTTTGGCGAAAGCGCCCCGAACTTTTATTACAACGTCATCTCCAACCGGAAGGGAACGCCGAACTTCGGCCAGGCGATCGTGCGGACCGGGGACTCGGAGCAGGTCGGCGGGATGATCCGTCGTCTACAGACACGCTTGGATCGCGAAGTCCCGGACGCGCGGATTTTGGTTCGGCAATTGGAACAGGGTCCGCCCTTTGATGCGCCGGTGGAGGTCCGCCTGTTCGGCCCGGATCTCGATCGGTTGACGGCGCTCGGCGACGAGGTTCGCTCGATCCTGGCCGGAGTGCCGCTGGTCACTCATACCCGCAGTCTGCTGGGGGAAACGTTAGCCAAGGCGACGCTCGACGTCGACGCGCAGTCCGCCAGCCTGGCCGGATTGACGCCGCGTCAAATTGCGGATCAGGTGCAAATGTCGCTGGACGGCCGGATCGGCGGGACGTTGTTGCAAGAGACCGAAGAGTTGCCGGTTCGGGTGCGGACCAACGACCCGGCGCGGTCGGAGGTGGCGGGATTGCGAGCGATCGAGTTGGTTTCGGCGAGGCAGAATCCGGCCGCGACGGGGGCCTCGACGGCAGGTGGAGGCACTTCGATGGTGCCGTTAGCAGCCGTCTCGAAATTGACATTGGAGCCGCAGCCTGGAGTGATCGTGCGGTTGAATCGGCGGAGGTTGAACGAGGTCGGTGCTTTCTTGGTCGCCGGAGCGTTGCCGTCGATCGTGTTGAGTGACTTCCAGGAGCGGTTGGCTGCTAGTGACTTTCGGTTACCCCCGGGGTATGAGTTGACTTACGGGGGCGAGGCGTCGAAGCGGGATGACGCGGTCGGCAACCTGTTGGCCAGCGTCGGCTTTTTGCTGGCGTTGATGGTGGCGACGTTGGTCCTGTCGCTCGGTTCGTTCCGCTTGGCAGCGATCATCGGCGCCGTCGGTGGGTTGTCGATCGGGTTGGGATTGTTGGCGATCGGATTGGGCGGATACCCGTTCGGATTCATGGCGATCATCGGCACAATGGGATTGATCGGCATCGCGATCAACGATTCGATCGTCGTAGTCGCGGCGCTACAGGAAAACCATAGCGATCGGGCGGCGACGGTAGAAGAGTTGGCGGTAACGGTGTCACACTGCACGCGGCATGTCGTCGCCACGACGTTGACGACGATCGCCGGGTTCACGCCGTTGATCCTCGCCGGCGGTCAGTTCTGGCCGCCGCTAGCGGTAGCGATCTCGGGCGGCGTCCTCGGCGCCACCGTACTGGCAATCGTCTTCGCACCGGCCGCCTATCGGCTCGCCTACTGCCAAGCGGCAGTCCAAAAGTAGGCCAGGTGGCAAGCCAGGCTGCCCGTTAACCAGCCGTTCGTTAGCCGCCAGTGTGTCGGGAATTCGACGGCGGCGTTCGTCGGAAATAGGGGGATGGAGGT
>SKZY01000332.1 GCA_007127095.1 Planctomycetaceae bacterium | reverse complement strand
GGAGAAAACGCCGTAAATGACTGGGTTTGTCTCGCCGAGTCTCTGGCTGACTTGCCCTTAAGCTACCCCGCTAGGACTCGAACCTAGAATGACTGAACCAAAATCAGTAGTGTTGCCGATTACACCACGGGGTATCGATCTGGGCCGGATTGTAGCAGCGGCTGGCGAGTTTCTAAAGAGGATGCTGGGCCCGCGGCGGTGATTTTTTGTCGGGTTTGGCCGTCGCGGCGGGAAGTTGCCCGACGGTGAAGGCGAGACGCTGCATTTCGCTGGCCAGATCGACGTTGACGACGCCGATCTGCTTCGGCAACTTCAGCGAAATCGGGGCGAAATTGAGGATCCCGACGATGCCGAGGGCGACCAATTCTTGGGCTACCGATCCGGCGGAGTCAGCGGGGACGGCGAGGATCGCCAACCGGCGACGATTGGCCAAATCCGGGTGCTGACAATCCGTTGGTCGCCGCAGCGCCGCGAACGGCTCGATCGTGATCTCGGCGATCTCGGTCCCGATCAAATGGGGAGCGATGTCGTAGGCGGCGACGATACGAAATCCCTGCCTCTCCAAACCGCGGTATCGCAGCAGCGCTGTGCCGAGTGAGCCGACGCCGACGAGTACTACCTCCCAATGCCCTTCGGTGCCGAGGATCGCACCGATCCGCTCGCAGAGCTGCGATATCCGGTAGCCGACGCCGCGGCGACCGACCGCACCGATCGCCGCCAGGTCCTTACGGATCACCTCGGGCGAAACCTCGATCAGACGGCCGAGCTGTGCGCTGCTGATCGATGCCGCTCGACCGGCGGCGAGCCGTTGGAGTTCACGCAGATAGAGGCTCAGTCGTCCGACCGCGGCGGAGGGTAGATGAGCCGGTTGTCCCGGCGGTGGTCCCGGGTCGGACGGCGGCGGTCCCGGGTCGGGTGGCGTTGGCATGGCGGCCTTCCGAGCGAAATTTCGGACCGTGGGGTTTGGCAGAGTGAAGTTGTAGCTCAGCCGACCCGCCTAATCACTACCACCGGAACGCTCGCCCGTCTCATCTTGCCCAGTGCCCCCATTTTTGCCTTGCAGCCCAGAATGCGTAATCAAGGATTTAACCGCAGACGATGAATACCGTGCATCACGCTTCTCTTTCCCATTCAGCATTTCTTGACTCGCTCATCGTGGGAGCGATCGGAAGGCGGTTCGGGATTGGAGGCAACGGTGGTGTCAGCGGCCGCCCGTGGGGGGTAGTGCCGGTTGCTGCGTCCTATCAATCCAGACGTTACGAAACACTTCGGAGAAAGAGCATGAAGAGGCTGTGGATGATTCCCGCCTTGGCGATCACTGCGATCGCTGCGGGGGCGAAACCCGCCGGCGCTGCCTATTGCGGCGCGATCAGCTATCAAGGCTGTTGTGGCGGATCGGTGGTCAGCGCGGACGGCGACGGCGACGAGAGCGCCGACGGCGGATCGGTTGACGCCAACGTGATCAGTGGTGAAGGGTCCGGCGACGGATGCTACACCGTGATGCGGACAGTTCGCGAGACGGTATACGAGCGGCAGCAGCAGACTCGTTACCGGACGCGGATGGAGCGGTATTATGAGGATCAGGTGGTCACCCGTACGCGGATGGTCCCCGAGACTCAGACTCGTGAAGTCCAGTACACCGTGATGGTCCCGCATGTCGAACAAAAGACACGTGAGATCAACTACACGGTGATGAAACCGGTCTACGAAACGAAGACCCGTGTGATCAACTACACCGTCCAAAAGCCGGTGTACGAGCAGAAGCAAAAGACGATCAACTACACCGTCATGAAACCGGTGTACGAGCAGAAGCAGCGTGTGATCAACTACACCGTCCAAAAGCCGGTGTACGAGACGAAGACACGTGAGATCAATTACACGGTGATGAAGCCGGTGTACGAAACGAAAACCCGCGAAATCAAGTACACGGTAATGAAGCCGGTGTACGAGCAGAAGCAGCGGGAGATCAAGTACACGGTTTATAACAAGGTACTGGAAAACAAGGTTCGCACAGAGAACTACACCGTCACCAAGCCGGTGAAGTACACCAAGACGATCCAAGTTGCCGGTGGCCATTGGGATACCGTGACCGAGGAAGTCCCCGGTCCGGTGATCCGTCGGACAGTTCGCGAACCGGGCACCTGGGTTTACGATCCGGCGACCTGCCGCTGCGTCTACTGCCCCGGCAAGTGCCGGGTGGAGTGTGTGCAGTGCCCGCCGAAGACGGTCTGCAAGAAGGTTTGGGTACCGACTTGCGAAACGAAGGAAATCACCTGCGTCAAGTACGTGACCGAGTGCTGCACTCGTGAAGTCCCGTACACGGTTTGCAAGATGGTTCCCGAGTGCAAGACCAAGATCTGCAACTACACGGTTTGCAAGATGGTTCCCGAGTGCCGCACCAAGACCTGCACCTACACCGTCTGCAAGATGGTTCCCGAGTGCCGCACCAAGACCTGCACCTACACCGTCTGCCGGATGGTTTGCGAGCAGCGTCAAAAGGTGTGCAACTACACCGTTTGCAAGATGGTTCCTGAGTGCAGGACCAAGGTCTGCAACTACACCGTTTGCCGGATGGAAACCGAATGCCGTCAGAAGACCTGCAACTACACGGTCTGCAAGATGGTTCCCGAGTGCCGCACCAAGACCGTTTGCTACAACGTTTGCAAGATGGTCCCCGAGTGCCGTACCAAGACGGTTTGCACCACGGTTTGCCGCAAAGAGTGCTACGAGGAAACCATCAAGGTTGCCAAGTGCCGCAAAGTTTGCGAACCGTACACCGTGACGGTTTGTGTCCCCAAGGTCGTTTGCCGTCAGGTTCCCGTGACCGTTTGCTGCCCCAAGCCGTGCTGCCCCAAGCCGTGCTGCGGCCCGGTTTCGGCTTCGGACGCCTGCGGTTGCTAATGACTTCAACGGCCCTTAACACCCGCGTCGCAACCAGCCCAAGGTTGTGACGCGAGTGGGTCCGAGTGAACTTCGAACGAGGATTGCAGGACGCTTTGATAGGGGAGGGTGGTATTCGGCTTGCCGGATACCACCCTCTTTTCATGGCGAACCCACAATCGGTGGCCTTCCCACCTCTGGTGGTTCAATCGGGGCCACTTGCCTTTTCAATGCCCCGCGCCTAGCATCCGAAGCGGCTTTAAATGTGTCAGTTTGGGGTACTTGGGTTGCAGGCGGGCGGCCATTTCATCTCCAAACTTTCAACCCTTTACCGTATAATCGAGGTCGTCCGTCGAGGAAACGTCCTGACGAATGAGGCCCGATTTCCGTGGTTTCCAGGCGGATTCAATCCGGAGTTTCCAGCGTCATGTATCGTCTAGCGTCCGCCGCGTTCCTGTTCGGCATCGCGTTCGTGCCGAGTCTCTGTCGGGGTGACTGGTCTGACCAGGCATTTCCGGTCAAGAGTCATGATTTTGGAACGGTAGCGGTCGCGGCGAAGACCGAGTTTCGCTTTCCGGTCCACAATCCGACCGACCGCACGATGCATCTGCAATCGGTACGAACCAGTTGCGGTTGCACCACCGCAACGATCGAGACGCCGTATCTTGAGCCGGGCCAGACCGGTTCGATCTTGGCTAGTTTCAATACCGCCACGCACCGCGGTGAAAAAGGAGCGACGATCACGGTCGTCGTCTCGAAACCAGTCTATTCTGAGGTCCGGTTGAAGGTACAGGGGAACATTCGGCAGGATTTGGTGTTCCACCCCGGCTCCGTCGACTTCGGCAAGCAGAGCAAGGGTCAAGAGCTGACCGAAACGGTACAGATTCTGTATGCCGGCCGCAGCGACTGGAACGTCGTCGATGTGTTGAGCGATCAGCCGTGGCTGTCGACGACCGTCAAGCGTGAAGGTCGGTCGGGTCGGACGACGACGCTGCTATTGACGGTTCGGGTCGACCCGTCGGCGCCAGCGGGGACGTTTCAAGAACAATTGGTGGTGGTCACCAATGATCGCAAGCACCCCCGGATTCCGCTGTTGGTCAGTGGCGATTTGGAAAGTGACTTGGTGCTTTCGCCGCAATCGATCGCGATCGGATCGGTTAAGCCGGGCGAAGTGGTCGAGAAGCGATTGGTGCTGCGTGGAAAAAAACCGTTCACGATCGAGTCGATCCGGGTCCAGGGGTGGGAGGTCTCGTTCGATCCGGTCACCGACGCGAAACAGGCTCACGTCATCCCCGTACGGCTGGTGGCGACGGGTGAGGCGACGGGACAATTGACCAGCCGGGTGGTCGTCACGACCGGCGGCGGATTGTCGGCAACCGCTTCGGCAACCCTGACCGCCGTCGTCCGGAAGGATTGATCCGGCGAGATCAGTCGGCAGAATGTTCGGGATCGTACATCGGATCGCGTGCGGGGCGTCAGCTCAAGCGGCCGGAGGCTTCGATCGGCCAGACGTCGATCACGATGCCCGAGTCGTGGACCACGATTTCGCGGTGCAGGTTGCAAGTTGTACAAGCGTGGCTGGGGACCAATTCCAGCAATTGCCCGATTTTCCAATCAGGAACGCCGTTGACGACGGTGTGTTCCTCGGAGAGAAAAAACGGGATTTGCAGCTCGGGGTGACCTTTGATTTCGGGAACACCGAACTCACCGCCGGCACCTTTGACACCGATATCGAGCACGGCTTTGCGGGCCGTCGGCCGGCTGATCACGCTGACCAGCACCGACAGCGCAATTTCGAACTCGGGGACGAGTCGATGGTATTGGCGATCCATCGTCGCGTAAGTGCCGGCTTGCACTTCATCGACACCTGCCAGTTCGCCGGTCGAGTCGTAGGTGGCAGAAGAGCACCCGCTGACGACGGCCACAGCGATACCGGCGGCTTCCAATCTTCGGCGGGTATCGATCGCCGACCGCATCGCCGCGGTCGCTTGCCGGGTCCGATCGTCGCGATCGGTCAGATTTACCAGGTGTCCTTCAAAGGCTTGCAAGCCGTCAAACCGGACGGCTGGCAATGAGCGGATGAGTCGGGCGAGTGCGACTGCCGGTTCTCCTGGCGCGACGCCACAGCGGCCCATCCCGATGTCGACTTCGACCAGCAGCCCGACGACGACACCGGCCGACGCCGCGGCATGGGAGATCGCCAACGCCTGATCGGCATGATCGACCGCGACGCGGAGGTCACCTCGGCCGGCCAGATTGACCAACCGGGCCAACTTGGCATCACCGACGACTTGGTTGGCGATCAGCACATCGGTGATCCCGTGATCGAACAGGACTTCGGCTTCGCCCAGTTTGGCGCAAGTCATCCCGACCGCACCGAGTTCGAGCTGACGCCGGGCCAACTGGACGCATTTATGGTTTTTGAAATGCGGCCGCAGCTTGGCTGGGCGGGAGGCGAAGTGGTTCGCCATCCGCTGTAGGTTACGGTCGCAGGCGGGTCGGTCGAGCAACAGCGTCGGGGTATCGAGCGACTCGATCGTCTGGCCGACCCGTGGGTCCGCTACCGTCCCCGGCGTGACCAACGGCGACTCGGTTACTCCGGCCATGCCGATTTCTCCGTAGCGAGCGAGTAGACGACGGCTTTCGAGCAAGTGTATTCGTGGATCGCTTCGTCAAAGCCGAGTTCGGACCCGATACCACTCATCTTGTAGCCGAAGACGGGGACACCGGGTCGGAGGGCACCGCCACCGTTGACCGCGACCTTGCCGGCGCGAAGTTGGCGGGCGACTCGCAGCGCGCGGGTACCGTCGGCGGTCCAAACGTTTGCCATCAAACCGAAATCGCAGTCGTTTGCCAACCGGACCGCTTCGGCCTCATCGCGATAGGTCAGCACGCCCAATACCGGGCCGAACACCTCTTGTCGGGCCAGCTCCATATCGGCGGTGACACCGTCGAAGATCGTGGGTGGAAAGAACGTCCCGGTTCGCTGCGGATCGGCTCGTTCGACATCCTCCGACCCACCGCCGACGAGACAGCGGGCACCTTGTTGCCGGGCTCGGTCGACCATCGTCCTCACCGTTTCGCAGTGTTGAGAGGTCGCCAAGCAGCCGAGGTGATTGGTCTCATCGGTCGGATCGCCCTGTCGCAGTTTAGCAACGCGGGCGATGATCCGGTCGAGCAGCTCGTCGTGCTGTTGTTCGCTGACCAGCAATCGCGAACCGGCCACACAGACTTGGCCGAGGTTGTAGAAGATGCCGGTGATCACGCCGTTGACGACATGCTCGAGCGGTGCGTCGGGAAAAACGAGGCTGGGCGTTTTGCCACCGAGCTCGAGCATCACACCTTTCATCCCGACCTTAGCAGCCTCTAACATTTGGGCCCCGGTTTGGTGACGACCGGTGAAGGTGATCTTGTCGACGCCGGGGTGTCGCACCAGTGCGGAGCCGGTTTCGCCTCCGGTGCCATGGATCACGTTGATCACGCCGGGCGGAAAACCGACATCGGCAGCCAGCCCAGCGAGCATCAGCGCCGACAACGGCGACACCTCGGACGGCTTGAGCACGACCGTGTTGCCGCAGGCGAGCAGCGGCGCCAGTTTGATCGCCGCGTTGGTCAGCGGGAAGTTCCAAGGGACGATCGCCGCGATCACGCCCATCGGTTCGCGGAACTGCATCGTCACGTTATCGGGCAGGGTGCCGAAGCATTTACCGGCAATTTTATCAGCCAGCCCCGCATAGCTTTCGAACAGACTGGCGGCACAGGGGACGTCAAATCCACGGGTATCGCGGATCGGTTTACCGATGTTGAGGGTATCGGTGAGTGCCAGTTCTTCGCACTGTTCGCGGATTCGCTCTGCCAGCCGGAACAGCAAGCGGCCTCGTTCGAGCGGTTCCATCCGTGGCCAGGGGCCATCATCGAACGCTCGCCGGGCGGCGGCCACGGCGCGATCGACATCTTGCGGCGCCGCCACGGCGACCTCGGCGAGCGCTTCACCGTTGGCCGGATTGGTCACCGTCCAAGTCACGCCGTCGGTCCCCTCGGTCCAGCCTCCATCGATAAACAAGCCGGTTGGCCAATCGGGATGCATCAGTACTTTCCTCGAATCGCGATGGTTTCGGGCAGAGTCGAGCGACGATTGTAGCCGATTGCCGAAGCGGTCGCGAAGTCGTGTAAGATGGCCGCCGTATCGATTGCCCGCGGCTGGCCGGACGGCTTCCGGCCCGAGGTTGCCGGAAGGTTTTCCTGACCCGAAGTACGACGTTCTCCACTCACCGACGTGATCGCATGCCGACTCATTTACCGTGGTTGCTGCTCCTGATCGTCACCCTTGGACAGTCGGCTCTGGCGGTACCGGTTCCGGCGTATGCGGCTCAACCGGTATCGAACCAACCGCAGCCGACCGAAATCACGGTCGCGGAGGTGGCGGCCGAATCGATCGAGCCGACCGGTTTGACGGCTATCGATTGGGCGATCGTCGTGATTTATGCCGGTTCGACGATCGGGCTCGGTTGGTACTTCAGCCGTCGTCAGGTATCGACTCGCGAGTACTTCATCGGCAGCGGGAGGATGAACCCGATATTGATCGGTGTTTCGCTGTTCGCGACGTTGTTGAGCACAATCACTTACCTGTCGATGCCCGGCGAGGCGCTCGGCAAAGGGCCCGGGATGATGCTGACCACGCTCGGCTACCCGCTGGTGTTCTTGTTCGTCGCCTTCGTCCTGTTGCCGGCTTATATGAAGCAGCGAGTGACCAGCGCTTATGAGTTATTGGAGACGCGGTTGGGGTTGAGCGTGCGGATGTTGGGCGCGGTGATGTTTTTGTCTTTGCGATTGGTTTGGATGTCGTTATTGATTTTCCTGACTTCACGGGCCTTGACCGAGATGATGGGGGTGGATGAGAGTTGGATCCCCTGGGTCGCGGTGGTGACCGGGACCGTCGCGGTGATCTACACGACTTTGGGCGGCTTGCGGGCTGTGGTGATCACCGACCTGTTGCAGTCGATCCTGTTGTTCGGCGGCGCCTTGATGGTGATCGGCACGGTAACCGCAGCGGTCGGTGGCTTTGGCTGGGTCCCGACGAAATGGGACCCGAATTGGGACAGCCAACCGCTGTTCAGTCTCGATCCTGCCGTACGGATCACGATTTTTGGGGCGATTCTCAATATGCTGATATGGCATATTTGCACCGCCGGTGGCGACCAGACATCGGTGCAGCGGTTCATGTCGACCGCTGACTTGCGGTCGGCTCGCTGGGCCATCGCGACCCAATTGTTTGTCGGTTTGACGGTGATGATCACTTTGGCGTTTGTGGGGTTCGCGTTGTTGGGATATTTTTCGACGTTCCCCGAACGATTGCCCCAGGGATTATCGATCAAGGACCACGCTGACAAACTTTTTCCGCACTACATCGCGTATCACCTGCCGGTCGGCATTTCGGGATTGGTGTTGGCGGCGATGTTCGCCGCTGCGATGTCGAGTATGGATTCCGGGGTCAACTCGATCACCGCGGTGGTTTTAACCGACTTTTTCGATCGATTCGGCAAGTCGCCGCGAGATGAGCGTTCTCACGTGCGGAGGGCACGGATTTTGGCGTTTACCATCGGGGCGATCGTTGTGATCGGCAGTTCGCAGATGGGGTTGATCCCCGGCAATATCACCGCGGTGACACAAAAGACATCCAACCTGTTGACCACGCCGCTGTTTTGTCTCTTCTTTTTCGCCATGTTCGTCCCCTTTGCCAAACCGCTGGCGGTCTGGTTGGGTGCGATCTGTGGCGTAACGACCGCGGCCTGCATCGCTTTTTCAGGCCCACTGGCGGGGTTATTGGTCAATCGGTTCGGAGTCGATCCTTGGCACTTCGGGGTTCCGCCGCAATCGGTGACCGATCTGTCCACGGGCGTCCCTTGGGTAGTGATCCCCGACCCGATCAGTTTCCAGTGGATCGCGCCGGTGGCGTTGGCTGTTAACCTGGGAGTCGGCACCGTCTTCAGTTTGCTCTTGCCGTCAGCGAAGCGGCGGGCCGAACAAGGACGGAAGACGGAATGATCAGTATTCCAGCGCGACTTCCAGGAAGCCGGCGACGTGGTTGCGGGTTTCGCCGTCAAAGCGCTGGTAGAGATCTTTGAACCCGTCGCCGCTGATCAAGGTCGCCAGGCCGCCCAGCAGCAGCACGTTGTTGTTGAGCAGCGGGCGGTGTTCGACGCCGAGGCTGACGTCGGTCCCGATGAAGGGACGTACCTGGCCGGTGAACAGGTAGGTTTCCAGCGGTTCGGTCTGGTCGAACCAAAGGAAGTTAGTGTTTTGGATCAATTTGGTTCGCGGTGTCAGGTCGGCATCGACGCCGAGATTGAACAGGTGCAAGCCGGGATTCACAAAGTTTGTTTGTCCTTGGAACTTACTGCTTCGCATGCTGGGGGTGAGCGACAACCGGTTGGTCAATTCGACGCCGAATAGACGGATCGCCTGGCGGCCGAAATAACTGAACTCGGCACCGGCAAAGTTCGGATCAGGCATGATCGCGTCGAACCCTTGGGCGACGCCGTCGTTCGGATTTCGATCGCCCGAAGCATAGAGATAGGAGGTCCGGAAACGGACCCAGTCGCGATCGTAAGAGAGTTCCAACGCCGCCAACCAAGCTTCGATCCGCTGTGACCGACCGGCCAGTGGGTTGAGCGTATCGGTACCGAAGGCGTGGTAGATCGCCGAGCTGACATTCAAACGTTCGATGTGCCCGTTGGTGGCGGCACCGATGTAGTAGGAGCGAACTTCGTGTGGTTGGAACACGCCGACCGGGTCGGGGCGGACGAGAAAGCGGTTGCGATCGAACTCAAAACTCTCTTGATCGCGATTGGCATGAAACGAGATCATCGCGTCATGACCGGGAAACAAGAAATCTTGGCGGTAATAGTTGACGATCCAAGTATTCTGGCCGCGGTCCTCGGTGAACCGATTGAGCATGCTGTTGGTATCTTTTTCGGTTTGGTCGAACCAGACGACATTGAACTGGTCGCGATTGGCGTGTCGGGTACCGAACAACCGCACGCCTCGGTTGACGTCGTTAAAGATCAGTCCGCGAAAGTCGCTGACGAACGGTTGACTGCCGATCCGTGCCGACACGAAGTCGTACTGCGGGCTGGTATCGGCCAGTTTGGTTTCGAAGAACCATTGTTCCGGCGTCACATATTGTCGATAGCGTGACGTCCCGTCACGTACGTCGGGGCCGACGACCCCGAGTTCGTCGGCGACCAGGTAGTTCATGTTGTAGACCAACTCGACGTGCATTCGCCAATCTTCAGGCTTGAAAGCGGCGTTGCCGTGAAACAAGTCGATCGCCAACGAGTTGAATGACAAGAAGAGGAATTGGTCGGGATCGCCGAAGAAACCGCTGGCACCCGGGTTTCGTGTCGCCTCAAAGGGTGTCGTCGGCGTCGGCAGTTGGATCGCCTCGAACAGATTCAGACTCGTCCCGGTCAGTTTGAGAAAGGTGTGTTGACCGATGATCGGGTAGTCACCCTTGAGCACATTTTGGTTGTAGGGATCCCACCAAGCCCCTTTGACACCCGGATAATCGTCCAACGGCGGATGCCCTTTGCCGTAGCGATCCTGGCCGGGAACTCCTTGCCGCCAACGGTCTTCGGTGGGGACGAAATGACTGCTCGTTTGCCGCTCAGTCGGCAGGATCCCCGAGGGGCCGGAAAAACCGAGTGGGGCGGCTCGCGGATAGATCAGCAGGTTTTCGGTCGCGTCGGATTGAGGTTCCTCGGCGGGCAATTCCCAGGGATCGTCAGGAATCGGCCGGAGCACGCGTGGTCGAACTTCAGTCGGTCGGGCATCATCGGTGATACGAACCGAGCCGGGTGGCCCATCGAGTCGCTCGGGAGCCGTCTCGGCCGCGGGCAGCGGCAGATCGGTGATCGTCACGGTTTGTCCCCAACCGACAGCGGGAACGGCTGCTGCGACGCAGCAGAAGAACAGCGTCGGCAGGTTGGGAGATACGACCATTTCGATCCGAACGCCGAGAAGCCGATCGGCTGGCGGGCGCGCCCCGATCGTGTCGCCAAAGAACCTTCACTTCGCCAGTATCGGTCGTGCGGGTGGTAGTAATTAAGCCGATCTTGCGGGTTGGCCGGTGAGGATTTGTCGATCGGCGAGCTCGGATCGGAATTAGACTGGAGTTTTCGGACGGTCGGGTGCGTCCCAACAGCGTATCGATGGGGTGGGGGTATCAGCGAATGAGGTTAGCGATGGGTCGCAGGCGGAAGCGTTTATTGAAGTTGGAAACGCTCGAAAACCGGCATCTGCTGTCGGGGTGGCACAACACGGCATTGCCTGCTGACGTCAACGGTGACGGAGTCGTCAGCCCACTCGATGCCTTGATCGTGGTCAACGCGCTGAGTCGGGCCCAAACGGCGTCGATCCCACTGACCGACCCACCCGGCCCTGATTCGTTCTATTTGGATGTCGACAACAACGGCGTGGTCACGCCGCTCGATGCGTTGACGGTACTGAACGACCTGCGGGTTTCGCCCGCATTCGAGCCGGAGGGTAATCTGCCGGTCCCCTTGATACACCCCTTGGCCATGCCGGATATAGCGGCGTTCCCTGCAGTACTGAGCGATTGGGATTCGTTGCCCGGCAGTCAACTCGAAGCGGCGGAGGTTGCCACGTTGCTGGAGCGAGCCTCGGCGGTAACGTCGTCAAGTGATGCGATCATCGCCGTGGTCGATCGAGCCGGTCGGATTTTGGGGGTGCGTGTCGAAGCCGATGTCGATGCGTCGTTGCAGGCTGATCCCGATCGGCTCGCCTTCGCGATCGACGGCGCGGTCGCCAAGGCTCGTACCGCCGCGTTTTTTAGCAGTGGTCAAGGCCCTCTGACCAGTCGCACCGTCCGCTTCATCAGTCAATCGACAGTGACTCAGCGGGAGGTCGAATCGTCGCCAACCCATTTCGATCCGCGGTATCGTGGCCCCGGCTTCGTCGCCCCGATCGGTGTCGGCGGCCAATTTCCGCCCGAGATCCCGTTCACGCCCCAGGTCGACCTGTTGGGGATCGAACGCCAGAGTCGTGACAGCCAGGTCCATGCCGGCAGCGATGGCGTTTTGGGTACAGCCGACGATTTTACTTTGCAGCGGCGGTTCAACGCCGCCGATGCGGCGATCCCCGACTTGGCCAAAGAGTTCTTGCAGGTGTGGCCCGAATCGTATGGAGTTGCTGCGGGGACGTCACCGACATCGCAAAGTCGCGGTATCGCGACGCTGCCCGGCGGTGTGCCGCTGTACAAGGTATTGCAGTCGGGAGGCGAATCGAAACTGAATCTGGTCGGTGGGATCGGCGTCTTCTTCCCTGGCGAAGACGGATTCGCGACCTATGAACAGCGATTCAAACACAACAGCGAACTCGGTGGCAGGCCGCAGTCGGAGCGTTCGCGGACGAATGCCGAGCGGGTCTTGGAGGCCGAGTTCATCGCTTTGGCTGCCGCTGCCGGGGGCGGGATATTCGGCCGTCCCGAGTTCGTTCGGAACGTCGCCGATATCAATGCCCAACTGCCGCCGCTGCCGAACTTTGTCGCGCTCAACGGGCGCATCGACCTGGTCGGGATCACGTTGGAGATCTACGGACCGACGCCCAGTCCTCAGCATCCGGTACCGGGGATCGACCGACTGCTCGCCTTTGGCCGATCCCGGATGGGCAATTTGCCGACTGCGAGCGGCGTCGATGTCCCGGTCGAAGCGGGCGGCGATCTCCACTTGGATGGGATGGCGGTACCGCATGGCTGGTTGGTCGCTCCACAAGATGCGCGCGACGGCGGGCCGCTGACTGCCGCCGATGTCGAACAGATGATTTTGGCCGGTGTCACTCAAGCCGAAGTGACCCGGGCGGCGATCCGCTTGCGATTACCCGATCTGCTGCCGGGAGCCACGACCAGCATGGTGTTTGCGGTCGCTGACACGCACGGCAACCTACTGGGGCTGTACCGGATGCCTGACGCGACGGTCTTTTCGATCGATGTCGCGGTCGCCAAGGCCCGCAACACCGCCTACTACGCCGATCCCGCCGCCTTGATGGCAGCCGATCGGGTCGACTTCAATGGCGATGGGGTGTTCGGTCCCGCTAATACGTCGCTGCAGCAGGTCGGCGATTCGCTCGATCCCGGCACCGCCTTGACCAATCGCACTTTCCGTTTCCTGGCCAGTCCCCGATTTCCGACCACAGTCGAATTGCCACCGGCGGCGGGGCCGCTGCAGCCCAACGTACCGCTCTGCGACCAGCAACCTGCGGTCTGTCGGTTAGTCGGGCCTCACAGCGGTTTACGGCTGCCGGGGATCGATCCCTACACCGCCGAAAACGTGGTCGACGACATGCCGTTGGAGTTCAACGTTTACGCCGATCCGAACCATTCGAGCCCCCTATTCTATGATGCGTTCGTCCGCAGTCGGAACTTCCGAGATCCCGGCGACGCCGGGGTGATGATCAACGATACGATGATCGCCGAGCCGCTAGCCAACCAGAACGGAGTCGTCTTTTTCCCCGGCAGCACACCGGTTTATCTCAGTGGTGGCGGCGGTTCGATTTTGGCCGGCGGCTTGGGGATCAGCGGTGACGGAGTCGATCAAGACGACGTCGTCACGACTGCCAGTCAGCAGGGGTTCGAACCGCCCGAGAGTCTAAGGGTCGATCGCTTCGTGGTCGGGTCGGTGCGATTGCCGTTTCAGAAGTTCAACCGCAATCCCGGCCCGAAGACGTTTTAACCGCACTAAGCATCGTGCGGATTTTTATAGTCGCCTTTCGCTCCGCGAAAGAACGCCAGAACGCTACTTTCGCGGAGCGAAAGGCGACACTTATTTGCCGCAAGATGCTAAGCCGGATAGGTCGGCATCGCAGTCGTCGCATCAAAATCGGTTTCGCCGATAAACAGGCAACCGGCCGCGGGGCATCGTTGCAACGCTTCGGTATCCATGTGTTCAGACGCCGTCGTGATCACCAGCACGATGCGGCCATCGCAATTGATCAGGTTGGGACAGGTATTTTGGGGCGAACCCGGAGTCCGCCACACCGTCTGCAGACTGCCATCGGCCAAGTTGTAAAGCCGCGTCTCGCCGTCGCCGGCCCCCGAGGGATTGAACATCGAAACGATCAAGCCATTCGAGTCGGGCGTCAGGATCGCTCCATCGGGCACAGCGGTATCGGCGGTCAGCTCGAGCAGTATACGGCGATCTCCGAGCGTTCCGGCGGCGACATCAAGGGTGTAAGCGGCGACCTGGCGTGTCGGTGAATCGATATCGATCAGTTCGATCCCTCCAGCGGTACGGCGGACCGCTTTGCCATTACTGCAGATCTGGTCGTCCCGCAAACGGATCAACTTCTGATCGGCGCCGCGGAATAGATACAACCCAGCTTTGCGAGTTTTGAACTCCAGATCCTTGGTGCCGAAGATCAAATTGTTTTCCCAGACCATCCCGTCGTTGATGATCGTATTTTCTACGTCGCCATCGATGTCGTCGCAGAAGACTTCCCAGGCGGATGTCTGTGGGGTAAAGCGGCCCAAGGATCGTTCCATGCCGACGACGAATGACAGGTCATCGTCACAGGGGAAGGCGAACCCGGGGCGTCCCGGCAGCGGGAACGACTGGTTGCGGACCCCGTGAGTAGCGACTTCGGCGAATGACAGCAAGTTGAGCGACCCGTGAGACTGGTCGGCGCCATGCTGGATCGCCACCCAGCACAATTCACCATTGCGATGGGTCGGGTAGGGGCCTTCGGGAAGGTAGCGAAGTTGTTCAGAGTCGGGACGGAAGAGGATATCGGCGATACGGATGTCGGTCATGGAAACAAGCAAAGGGTCGAGTGGGGATGGACTACGAAGCCGACCGTCAGCCGGCCGCTACTCGGGCTTGGGCCGGACAACGTCTTTGGCCAACCCGATCTTCTCGAGTGTGGCGATCACTCTCCAAGACATATCGAATTCCCACCAATAATGGCCATGACTGGCTGCTCGCGGTTGAGCGTGGTGGTTATTGTGCCACCCTTCACCATGGGAGAAGAGAGCGACCAACCAATTATTGCGGCTGTTGTCGCGGGTTTCGTAATTGCGATATCCGGCGACATGGGTCAAGGAATTGACCGCCCAAGTGCCGTGTAACACGAACACGGTTCGCACAGCGACTGCCCAGACATACCAGCTGGCGGCGTAGCGATAAGCTTCGGCGGTGGTTCCAGTCGTAAAATAGCCCCACAACCCACCGGCGAGCGTGAACAGTACCGCGTGGATGACGAAAACAAAAAACCAGCCGCTGTAACGTTCCATCCGCAGATAAAACGGGTCTCTCAGCAGGTCGCGGACATACCGCTCGTAATGGATCGTGCGATCGAGATCGCGGTGGCGACAGACGACCCAGCCGACATGCGCCCAGAGGAAATTGGCCAACGGACTGTGCGGGTCGGGTTGGTGGTCACTGTGTTGGTGGTGCAGACGGTGAATCGCCACCCAGCGGGCCGGGCTGTCTTGTAAATTGCACATCCCGAGAGTCGCGAACGTGTGCTCGAGCCACTTGGGACAGCTGAATCCGCGGTGGGTCAACAGGCGGTGGTAACCGACCGTGATCCCCAGCATGCCGAAGACGAAATGCCCCAGGACAGCTAGAACCAGCCCGGACCAAGTGAACAGGTAGGGAACGAAAGCCAGCAAGGCGACCAGGTGGATACCGATCAACACCAATGCGTAGGACCAAACGACGCGCAGCGGTTGAGTCGCTTCGGGAAGCGGCAATCGTTGGGGATCGCGAATCGAGCGATCGTCGGTCTGGACCGAATCCGACTCCAACCGCGGTTCGACGGATTGATCGGTGGCGAGCGACATGGCGTTTCCGGGAAATTGGCAAGGGTCAGGGCTAAAACGGCCGGCCGGTGGACCGCATAAGTGTAACCGCAGGCCCGCCGGAACCGCTGCGCCAGATAGTCACGCTCAGGCGAAAAATTGGGCGGAAAAGTCGATCACTTATCGGTTACGATTCCGATCGGCTGGACCGCTGATTCGCCAGTCGCGGCCGGCAAGATTTCGACCTCAGCCAATCGTAGGAAGTCGTCCAACTGTTCCCGCAGCAACCTCATCTGGTCGTCACTCCATTGCTGGCCGAGATGGGCGACGACATAAAGCGTGGCGATCACCAAGCCGGCCCCGATCGCCACCCAACCGCCCCACGCGGATCCGCCCAGCGACCACTGCGAATAGCCCAAGGCGAGCCCGAAGAAGGCGCTGAACGCCATCGCCAGATAAATCACCCAGACGAAGGTCCAGACTTCCAACCGCGGCGCGAATCTGCCTTGGACAAACGTCAATCCTTCACGATCTTGGATGTAAAACGAGAGGTGCGGTGACCAGACACGGTGCTCGGCTACCGGCAGGTGCAATTCGCCGTATTCACCAGCGACGAACATCAGGGGAGCCGGCATCATCGCTTGGTACCGCCGAGCGATCTTGTCGATCACGTCATTTCGGTCGCCCACCACGGCGATTTCAAATGTCGGACGTAAACGAAACCAACGCATCCCGATCTCCCTTGTCGTGGCTGGTGCCTTCGATCCAAACGGACGCCGCCGCTGACCCTCGGATTCAGTTTCGAGTTGCCGGATGATGGCGACGCGTGATCGCCAACATCGCTTCGTGCAACCTGCCGTTGCTCGCCAACAGGCAACTCGTTTCGAGTTTCAAAGCGTCGCCCGATGCCGTGGTCACCCGTCCGCCGGCCTGTTCGACGAACAGCCGCCCCGCGGCGAAGTCCCAGGGCGACAATCGATACTCGAAAAAACCGCCTAACTGGCCGCAGCCGACCATGCAAAGGTCGAGTGACGCGGTGCCGAATCGCCGGATCCCGTGAACATCCTGCGAGAAAAAGTCCTCGATCGCCCGCAAGGTGCATCGCATCATCTCACCCCGATCGTAGTAAAATCCGCAGCCGACCAGCGTCTCAGTCAGGCTTTGTGATTGACAAACCGTGACCGACCGGCCGTTGTGCTCCGCGCCGCGGCCGGTCGCTGCCATATACCAGTCGTCTCGGATCGGGTTGAAAACCACGCCGACGATCGGCTGACCGAACCGATAATAGGCGATCGAAACCGCGAAGTGCGGCAATCCGTGTGCGAAATTGTTGGTTCCGTCCAGCGGGTCGATGACCCATAGGTGGTCGCAGGAGGCGACATCGAGGGTACGGCCGAGCGACTCTTCGCCCAGCAACTGATGATCGGGAAACGCCGCCGCGATCGTCTCCCCGATCCGCCGTTCCGATTCGAGATCGGCGTCGGATACGAGGTCGTAGCTCGCCCCGCCTGTGGCTGACTTATCGCGGATCACCACACCGTCACGAAAATATCGTGTCAAGACCTCACCACCGATCGTCGCGGCCGCCTCGGCAACCTGCAACAAACGCTCGACTTCGGCCTGCGTGATCGAGCTCGGATCGTTCCGATCGGTCCTAGTAGCCATATCTTGCTCGCTTCGCGTTTCGTTTCGCCGTGTACACAACTCTCGGTCTGCAACTCTTCGCCCTCTGTCGGGCCCCTTGTCTTCTTCATCGCTTACGCAGCAGGAAAAGGGATTGCCCCAAACTACCGCCCACCGTCAGTATATTGGGTGCGTCGCCACCTCTCGAGGAGGGCAGCCGTTCGCCAAACCAGGAG
>SKZY01000347.1 GCA_007127095.1 Planctomycetaceae bacterium | reverse complement strand
TACGAGCACGAGAGATCCGCGGATCCAGAACGATCCCGTCCACCGGAGCCGGGCTTGCGGCCGATTTCGAATGGAAAACCAACCCTCCCGGCCCGGTGACGGGTGCCGTTCCCCGACGGAAGGCCGCCTTATTTGCAAACGCCACAGCACCAACGTTAAACTAGAGCCTTGCACGATCCGGCGAGAATGCCATGCAAACCAAGCCCGAAACAGTAAAACAAGCAGCTTCCGCTGTCCTTCAGACTCTTCCCGATGACGTTACTTGGGAACGTTTGCAGTACCATCTTTTCGTACGCCAACAGATCGAACTCGGCTTGGCGGACGCTGAAGAAGGACGCCTTTTCGACACGTCAGTGGTTCGCAAGCGGCTCGATGCTGCGAAATCAAGTGCATCGACATGAAGCTCCGCTGGACCGAAAGGGCGACGGACCAATTGGTTGGTATCCATGACTATATCGCCCAATCTTCTCCGGAATTCGCCGCCGCTGTTGCAGAACGCATCTTTGCACGTCCCGATCCACAACTCATCGAGTTTCCCTACTCAGGATCAGTTGTTCCTGAATTTGGGCGAGAAGGCATTCGCGAAGTGTTTTCCGATTCATATCGGATCATCCACCAAGTTCTGCCTGACGAGGTTCGTATACTTGCTGTCATTCACGGCTCGATGACTCTGCCCGGAGCTCTCACAGAGGGCGGCGAACAGTGACATTCACGGGAGGACGGCTTGCGGCGCTTTCTGAAATGGATAGTCAACTCTCCGTCCCCTGTGATGCCTACCGTTCTGGCACAGAGGTGCGGCAACTGCGCGGGCAGGGCATTGGGAAGCATTTCGACGCGTTCCACATCGAACCCCAGCGACCGAATGTCTCGGATCGCAGACCGGATAGCCATTTCCAATGTGTCCGACTCGCGGCACGCCAGCGATCGTGGCGATCGTTCCCCCCGGCAATCGGCTCGAAAAGCTGAAAGGGGGCCGTAGAGGCCAGTGTAGCATTCGTGTGAATAATCAATGGCGCATCTGCTTCGTATGGTCGGATGGCGATGCGTACGATGTCGAACTCACGGATTACCACTAGGGATCAAAAATGGCTGCAAAAAAGCTCGCGCCGGTTCATCCCGGAGAGATACTGCTGCTGGAATTCTTGGAGCCTCTTGGCGTGAGCCAGTATCGACTCGCCAAGGATATCAATGTGCCGCCACGTCGCATCAATGAAATTGTTAAAGTTTGCCGTTCGATCACGGCTAATACTGCGTTGCGGCTCGCAAGATACTTCAACACCTCCGAACGGTTCTGGTTGAATCTTCAGTCGCATTATGACCTGAAAATCGAACGTGACCGTCTTGGCACTTCTCTGCAACAAGACGTCCAGGCCTTTGGGGGCGCTCGCTGACTTATGGCATCACCAAACTCACCCCCAAACTCGCATATCCAAGAAAGCTTTGACTTCGCGAGGAACAAGCCGAAGTTCAAGGCCTTTGTTTAAGTAGCCTGATAGATGGCTCCGCCGGTACCTGAAATGATTTGCTTCCCGCAAGAGATCCAAGTATCGATCCGACGTTTCGGCTCCGACAAGGTTTTCTCGCTCGTTCGCGGCGATTCGATTTCGGTCGACGAACCTGCATGCAATCGATTGGTTTCAGTTTGTAATGAACCGCTCGTCTACTCTTGGCTTTGCCCGCGATCAACGTGCATGCATTGATGGACGCCATCTCTATCGGTTTCGTGTAGACCGGTCGCCGACTTCGCGGCTTTCGGAATCGAGCTTCTGGGCCTGAACGTATATCAGCACGTCGACAGGCGTTGGGGCACGACCGGATCGCTGGGGCGATTAGACGAGCGGGTTCGCTCATAAACGAAATCGGGGGCAGGCCCTGGATGAGCCTGCCCCCTGAGCATGTTCGTAAGGCGCGGTCGCCTGTTGGTGGCGGGTTCGGTTAGGACCGCGGTTCTTCGTCACCGCCACGTCGACGTTGACCGTCACCGCGGCCGGCACCGGGTTCGCGGTCGCCACGCGGGCGACGGCCTTCGGCATCGGGACCGCGACGTTCGCCGCCGGGACGACGCCCTTCAGCGCCCGGGCCACGGCCACCGGGGCCACGGCCTTGACCGGCCCGTTGTTGAGCGCGGGCAGCCATCTGCTTCATTTGATCTTGCTGCTCTTCGGTCAGAATCCCGGTCAATTTCTCGTTGACCTCAGCTTGCAAGACTTCCAGCTTTTCGATCTGTTCGGTCGACAGGCCGAGTCGTTGGACCATCATCGGTGGCAGGATCTGTCCGGGGCGGAACATCGCACCGGGGCCTGGGCCTCCCGGACGACCGGGACCACGGCCTTCGCCACGGCCGCCTGGGCGTCCACCCTCGGGTGGTTGAGCGAGCGTCAGCCCGCCGGTGAGGATCAAGCAGGTCGCCAACGCCGACAGAATCAGAGATTTTGTTCGCATGAGAATCAATTCCTTGTGGGGGGAGGTGCGGTCGGGTTGAGTTCGGATTCCACGTCCGAACCGACTGACCGCGATCGTGGATCGACTGGTTCAATCAACCCGAAGTCACCGCTGAGGTATCGCAAAAACCGAACCCAATTTCGCCAAACTCGACGCCCCGCCCTGCCCTACCCCGTCGCTCATCAGCCGATCTATTTCAACACGTCCGCTCGGCGACCACCTACAATGGAGCCGAAGCGGAAGGTCGGTCTGGTTGAGTTTTTACTTTGTCGGGGTGTTTGATGGGTTGGATTTCGGTTTTGGCGATTTTGGTGGCGGCGACGGTCAACGTCCGTGTCGCCACGCTCGACGGCGATTCGATAATCGGCGATATGGTTGAACTCGGCCCGGACGGCGTTCGTTTTGCCGACGACGATGGTGGGCGTTTGGTCCCGTTGGCAGAAATCTTGTCGATCGAGCGGGTCGATGCGGTGGCATCGATGCCGGCCGCTGGTCGTGTCGAACTCGCTGGCGGCTCGCGGTTGGCGTTTGAATCGATCACCGCCGATGATTCGTCCGCACGACTGAAACTCGCCGGCCGGATGGAATTGTCGGTCCCGCTGAAACGGCTCAGTTGGGTCCGTTTTCGACCCGCGTCGCCTGCTGTCGATCCGCAATGGATCGGTTTGATCGAGCGGGCCCGGGTCGCCGATTCGCTTGTTGTCCGCCGATCGGGAGATTCGATCGACGAGGTGTCCGGTGTGGTGCTGGCGATCGGTCCTGAAACGGTTTCCTTCAGCCTTGACGGCGACGCGATGCGGGCGCCGGTGGCTAGATTGGAAGGGTTGTTATTCGCTGCCCCAGGTGGGGACGAGACCGGCGCCGCAGCCGCTGACGGATCTGGGATCACGATCGATGACATTCATGGGTCGCGATGGGAAGCGGTATCGCTCAGCGTCGGTTCGGATTCGGACGGCGATCAACCGATCGTCGGGCTCGAACTGGCGGGCGACATTCGTCACGAATTGCCACTGAGTCAAATCTTGAAGGTCGAGTTGAGCGGATCGGTCGAATTCCTCGCCGGGCAGACTCCGGCGGAGATGGCTTATCAACCGCTGCTGCCGCTGGGGCTTTCCGATAATCTGTTGACTACGTGGCTCGGGCCCGAAGTGATCTCGGGTCGTGACTTGGTGATGCGTTCGACTTCCCACATCGAATACCGAGTCAGCGAGGGCTTTCAAAGACTCAACGGTGGTGTTGAGCTCGCTCCTGAAGTCGCGTCGGGAGGGACTTGCGTCGTCCGCGTCGTGCTTGATGGCAAGAATTCGTGGGAAGAGACGCTCGACGTCGTCGCGCCGAAGCCGCGCGGGTTCGACCTGCCGATCGACGGTGTCCGGCGGATCCGTTTCGAGGTTGATGCCGCGACCGTCGGCGATGTCGGCGATACGATTGTGATTCGCCAACCGAGGATGACGAAATGACTCACGCTGCTGAACCGGTTAATAGAGGCTGGTCTGTCGTTGTTTGGGCAGCCTTGATCATCTTGCCGTTGTTGGGCGTCGTGTCGTCTGCCGTCGCCACATCGTCTCATGCGGCCGAGAGTGTCCCACTGACGCTTGACCCACGGATCGAGGAAGCGGAGGATCGACGGGTCGAGGCGATCGAGCGGGCGCTGCCGGCGACGGTCAGTATCTTCGTGCCCGGTGGTGGCGGTGGTGGCAGCGGCGTGCTGATCTCACCCGACGGCTACGCCTTGACCAATTTTCACGTCACCAGCCCGGCCGGCAGCTACATGCGGTGCGGGCTGTCGGATGGCCGGATCTACGATGCGGTGATCATCGGGATCGACCCCGTCGGCGACCTGGCGCTGATCCGGTTGCTCGGCCGCGACGATTTCCCCTATGCCGAATTTGCCGACAGCCGGCTCGCCCGCCCCGGTCAATGGTGTCTGGTGATCGGCAACCCGTTCCTGTTGGCCACCAACCTCCAACCGACGGTCACCTGGGGGATCCTCAGCGGCGTCGGCCGTTACCAATACCCTTCGGGCACCCTGCTGGAGTATGCCGATTGCCTACAGACCGATGCGTCGATTAACCCCGGTAACTCGGGCGGACCGCTGTTCGATGACACCGGCCGGTTGCTGGGGATCGTCGGTCGGGCGTCGTTCGAAAAACGGGGCCGTGTCAACGTCGGAGTCGGTTACGCGATTTCGATCAACCAGGCGAAGAACTTTCTCGGCGATCTGCACAGCGGTCGAATCCTCGACCACGCCACCCTCGGCGCGACCGTGGCGACCGATCCCGATGGCGGTGGGCCGGTGGTCAGCAATATCCTGGCGTCGAGCGACGCCTACCGTCGCGGTTTGCGCTACGGCCACACGATCCTGGAGATCGATGGTCGCAGCGTCAATACCGCCAACGAAGTCCAGAACGTGTTGGCGACGCTACCGCCTCAGTGGCGAGTCCCCTTGGTCTATCTCGATCAAGGCGAGCGTAAGTCGACGCTGGTGCGGCTCAATAATCTGCACGGTGACGACGAATTACTTGAGAAAATGGCTGCTGCGTTACCGCCGCCGCCACCGACGCCCGACCAAGAAAAACCGGGTCCCCATCCGCAGCCGGGCGGTCGACCGGATGGCCCACCGCCGGGGGCACCCATACCTGACGGACAGCAACCCGACCAGGAAGAAGCTGACCCAGAAGAATCCGATCCGGAAGAATCCGCACCGGTGGCGGAGGGCGGGGCCGATACGGCGATACCGGAGGCGGTCGCCGCGGTGTTCGAAGCCCGGCGTGGATTTGCCAATTATTTCCCCAACCGCCGTGAACAGCGACGTTTGTTCGCTGCCTTGAGTCGTCAATTTCCGTCTGCTGGCGAAACGCCGGCAACTCCTGCTGATGCCGCGACGGTGATCGACGATATCGCCGTGGAAGCGTCCGCTGACGCCGCCGCGACGACTTGGCGGATTACCGGAGTGACCGATGATGAGGCCCGTTTGCCGGTCAAAGTGTTGGTCGGTGACGACTCGTTCACGCTGATGGTCGGCGATCGCGTGATCGAGGCGAACTCAGCGGTCGACTTGTACGAGGGTGTGGCCGCGGCGAACGGTTCGGGGATGCTCGCTTGCTTGAAGGCCTGGCGGTCGCTTTTGCTCCGCGGTACCGACGGTTACGGCGAATGCTTTTACCGTGGCCGTGTCCCTTTGCTGGGCCAACGTCCGCTCCGTGATTGTCTGATCGGCATCTCGGGTGAATTGGAAGCCGCCTGGTTGTTTCATCCCAAATCGGGCACGCTGGAAGCGATCGAGGTGACCGCCGACGGCGGTGAAGACCCTGCCGAATTGCTGATCGGTTGGGCCGATCCCGAGCCGGCGACCGGTGTCGCTGATCCTACTGCTCCACCGACTCGGTTGGAATTGCGTTACGGAATCGAGCCGCGACTGAGCGTTACCATCGAATCCTGGACCGTCGGCCAAGCGGAGCCACTTTCAGAATGACCTTTACTCAACCAGCCTCACGCCGGCCATCTTCGCGACCGGCAGGTGTTCTTATTCAACGCTGCGGTTTTTCGCTCCGTGGGTTCGTTCGTGTCTTGCTGTTGACGCTGATCGGTGGTGCCTGCAACGTCTCGCTCGCCGATCCGCCCGACGGGCAAGCAGCCGAGGCGGCTCCCGCCGTCGCGTTGGGCAGAGTCGGTGGCTACGACGCCGATTGGGGTGTGCTGGTAAGACGATCTCAAGCGGCTTCGGTCAAGATTTACGGTGCCGGCGGTGGCGGTTTGGTCGCTTATCAAAGCGGGTTCCTGGTCTCACCTGTGGGACACGTGGCGACGGCTTGGAGTCATGTTCTGGACGTCGACCCGATTGTCGTGCTCGATGACGGCCGACGTTTCGAAGCTGAGATCGTCGGTTTCGAACCGCGGTTGGAATTGGCGGTATTGAAAGTCGATGCCGACGACCTCCCGTATCTCGAACTCGCTGAAGAACTGCCGCAGGTCGCAGAACCGATTCTGGCGGTCAGCAATCTGTTCGGGATCGCCAGTGGCGATGAACCGGCCAGCGTGATGCAGGGAACCGTTTCGGCGATCACACGGCTCGATGCTCGCCGGGGGACTTTCAAAACGCCGTATAGCGGCGCGGTATTGATTGTCGATTTGGTCGCCAACAATCCTGGGGCGGCCGGCGGAGCGGTGATTTCGCCCGAAGGCTTAGCGATCGGGATGCTCGGCAAGGAACTCCGTGACTCCGCCGCTGGTGTTTGGCTCAACTACGCCCTCCCTTCGAGTTCGCTGCGGGAGGCGATCGGCAATATTGTCGCCGGACGCGACTTGGTCGTCACTGACCCCACGACGCCGCTGTTACCGCGTGACCGATCGCACCATCCGATGGGGCTCGGTTTGAATCTGGTCCCCGACGTGTTGGAAAACACACCCGCCTACGTCGACCGGGTGACCCCCGGATCGCCGGCCGCGCGTGCCGACGTCCGCCCTGATGACCTGATTTTGCTGGTCGGCAACACCCGCATCGATGGCCAGCGGACACTCGCAGAGACGCTCCGCAGGATCGATCGCCGCGACCGTGTCGTGCTGACTCTTCAGCGTGGGGCCAGAATCGTCTCCGCCGAACTCGAACCGTAATCATCATGATCGCTACCGTTCGGCCTTTAGGCGTCCCGGGTCAGCCACATCGCTCGAGACGAGCGCGACGAATTTCGTTTTTTTCCGCAATTGTCACTTCAGCCCGAAACTGGATCCGCTCGTGATGACGAATCGATTTCGCGTGACCTCTGCCGCCGCACTTGGCCTGGCCATCGCGGTGACGCTCGTCCTGGCGCCGACAGCGGAGGCGTCGGCTGAAGAGAGTTTGTTAACGCTGCGAACCCGGGCGATCCGTGCCGCCGTTTCCGCGGTTGCCGATTCGATAGTGACGGTGGAGCGAGTCGGTGTGGCGGAGCCGGGGGGCGGTGAAGTCGCTGCCGACGCCCCGACGGTCGCCGTGGCGATCGACGACCAACGTCACTTCATCGCTTCGTCGCTGGTGATTCGCGGCGAGCCGGGAACGATCCTGTTGGTCACCCCCGAGGGACGCCGCGTCGTCGCCTCGGTGGTCGCCCAAGATCATGGCCGGCAAACGGTGTTGTTGCGAGCCGAAGAGGATTTGGCGGTACCGCCGCTGCGGCTGGCCGAGACGCCGGCCCGAGTCGGTCAAACGGTGATCGCCGTCGGCCGTCATATCGGAGGCCTGACACCGGCCGTATCGACCGGGATCCTGAGCGCCACGGCGCGCAATTGGGGGATCGCGTTGCAGACCGATGCTCGCGTTTCGTCGGCGTTTTACGGCGGTCCGCTGATCGATTTGCAGGGTCGCGTATTGGGGATTGTCGTGCCGATGGTACCCGACGGAGGCGCCGAGGATGATACCGGCTGGTATGACTCGGGGATCGCCTTTGCGATCCCGTCCGAGGCCATCTTGCGGCGGTTACCGGCAATGATCGAGGGGGATGATGTCCGCCCCGGTTTGGCCGGGCTGGTCGCTCCCGGCAATGATCCTTACGTGGAAACGACCGAGATTGCCGCCATACGCCCGCGATCTCCCGCCGCTCGCACCGAGCTTCAACCCGGCGACGAGATCGTCGCGATCGATGAGGTCGCGGTCCGCAGCCACCGCGAGATCAAGCAGCAACTCGGCGACCGCGACGCTGGTGATTCGATCCGCTTGACGGTCCGCCGGGGTGACGAATCGCTCGACGTGAACGTGAAATTGACCGATTCGATCCCGCCACTCGTCCTGCAGCACCTTGGCATCACGGCCGCCCGCCGGGGGAAAGATCCGGTCGTGATCACCGGAATCGTCCCGGGCTCTCCTGCCGCCGATTCGCTTCGTACGGGCGACCGGATCGTCTCGATCGACCAAGCCGCGGTCGACTCCGTCGGTTCGCTCCGCAGCCGAATCAACATCGCCGACCCGAGCGAACCGTTGGCGATCGCCGTCGAGCGAGACGGTCAGGACGTGACCGTCATGATCGAGACCATTGCGGTCACGGCGGTGCAGCGAAATGAATTGCCCGAATCGTTGCAGATCGACTCGGAGGCTCTCGGCGACTGGTCAGTCGAAGAATATGACCTGCCGGACATCAGTAACCCGGCAGTGCTATTCGCCCCGAGCGAACCGCCCGCCGCCGGCGATTCGGACGCGGGGCCCGGTCTCGGTTTGGTGGTGTTGCTAGCCGATCCGAGCGCTGCCGATCTGAACAAACTGATCGGCGACTGGACCGATGCGGCGAGGGCGGCTGGCGTTGTCGTCTGCGCGATCGGTCCTGCCGCCGAGGATCGCTGGACGCCGGAGGAGATCGACGTGCCGCGGAGAGTCGCCGCGGCGATCCGACAGAATCACCCCATCGATCCGGCTCGGCAAGTGATCATCGGGGCCGGCAAAGGCCCTGGTGGTGCGATGGCCTTGGCCGCTGCGATCCTGCGGCCGGGTACTTTTTCCGGACTCAGCGTTTCAGCGGAAATCCGTCCGCCAGCGATCCGGCTGCGTGAAAACGACCCGACCACGCCGCTGCAGATCTGGTTGCCGGGTGCCGCCGTCGGCGCTGATGGCCGTGAAGGTGCCGAGCGAAGTGATGCCGAGGCACCCGCTTGGGCCGGGACGCTGGAACGACTCGGCTATCCCGTCCATCGCGGTGGCGGCGACCCGGCATCGGTACTCGCTTGGATCGCCTGGCTGGCGACGATCTGAACGGCATTGAACTTTGCGGGGCGATCATGCGGTCAGTTGGCCGGCTCGGCATCGGCTGATACGATGCCGGGCTTGCTACGACTTCATCTCCAACGCCCGTTGCGGACTCCATCATCACCATGCCTGTCGCCCCGACCGATTCGTTCGCCATGGTCTGCTGCCAGAACGGGTCGGAACCGGCTGTTAAAACCGAAGTGTCCGCTCAGGGATGGCGGCTCGCCTTCAGCCGCCGAGGATTCATCTCGTTCAAGCATGATGCCGCCCGTCCGAAGTTACCCCAAGGCGTTTTCGTCCGCACCGCGTCATGGTCACTCGGCTTTGTCAAAGGGGAGCATTCGGCAGGGAATGTCGAGCAGGCGATCGGGATGCTATCCGCCAAGGCGGTTCGGCCGGCCTTCGACCAATTGCACGTCTGGCCGCGCGATCGATTGCCGGTTGGCAAGTTCGAGTTCGAACCGGGGATCGATGAGGTTTCCCGCGCCGTCGGCGAATCGCTAGTAACGCCACTGCACAATGCGGGTTTGATCGCGGAGCCGGAATTCAACCGCCCGGCGTTGCCCGGCCAGCGGGTACTGGACGTCGTCCTGGTCGAACCGTCGCAGTGGGCGATCGGCTGGCATCCCGTCCCGTCGCCGTCGGCGGGACAGGCCGCGCCGATCACAGTCACTTGGCCGGGTGGGGTACAGCCGATCGAGCCGACGGTATCGGTGATTTCACGGGCCTACTACAAGGCTGCCGAGGCGATTGGTTGGAGCGGCTTTGAACTGCGTCCCGGCGACTTGGCGGTCGAGGTTGGGGCCGCGCCCGGCGGTGCTTGTGGAAGGTTGTTGGAATTGGGGTTAAACGTGATCGGGATCGACCCGGCCGAGATCGATCCAGAGATCCTCGAACATCCCCGATTTCGCCATATCCGTGCCCGGGCCGGAGATCTGCCACGGCGAGACTACATCGGCGCCAAATGGCTGTTGGTCGATTCCAACGTTCGTCCCGACCAAACGCTGACGACGGTCGAGCACATCGTCACGCACCGGCAATCGACAATTCAGGGGATGCTGCTGACGTTGAAGCTGGGCGGTATCGAGCATGCCGACCGGATCGACGGTTGGGTTCGCCGAGTCCGCCAGTGGGGCGCCCGCGACGTACGGGTACGACAACTCGCCCGCGGCAAGATCGAAGTCTGCCTCGCCGCCAGGATCGGCCAATGATCACCGGCGGGCGAGTGCCACGAACCGAGGTCAATCGATGACGATCCGCGTCGCCCGCCTGCCGGCGGAATTGAACTGGTCGCCCCGGGGAACCGCCGTCGTGATCGATGTACTGCGGGCGACCACGGTGATCACTACGGCTCTCCGTGCCGGAGCCGCTGATGTCGTCGTTTGTGGCGAGATCGATGAGGCGGTTCGTCTCGCCGAGACGACGGAACCGCGACCGCTGCTCTGTGGCGAACGGGCGTGTTGCCCGATCCCCGGTTTCGATCTTGGCAATTCGCCTTCGGAATACACGCCTTCGCGGATGGCGGGCCGGCGGCTGATCATGACCACCACCAACGGCACCCGGGCGGTGTTGGCGGCGCGTGGTTTCCCGAGGATCCTGGCCGCGTCATTCAATAATCTGGCGGCTGTCGTCGCCCAACTGAGTTGCCACGACGAGGTCTCGATCATCTGTGCCGGTACCGATGGCGAGACGACCGAGGAAGACGACCTGTTGGCCGGTGCGATCGTCGATTCGTTGCTGGCTGTTGAACGTCTCGGGGGCGATGACGGTGTCGGGAACGATCGCGATCTGCGGCGGGACGAAAGCGGCTTGGGGACGGCGGCGAGCGCCGTCCTGCGAGCTTGGCGAGACTATCTAGCTAGTGGCCAGGCACTGGCCGATCGACTGGCCGAATCGACCGGTGGTCGAAACCTGATCGCCCAGGGGTATCAACGCGATATCGACGTCTGTGCCGAGCTCGATTCGACGACGGCAATCGGGATCATCGACGCCGCGGGGCCGCTCAATTTTAGGCTGCTGACCCCGCCGCGGCACGCATAATCGCTCGACAAGCAAGGCTCTGTCCGGAACCCCTTCCCAGAGCGTCTGGGCTATCAGCCCAGGCTAATGGTTTTCGGACAGAGCCTAGTCGGTACCGCCGATCGCCGCGACGATCTCGCGGGCGAACTCTGCCACCGAGTCGACCGCGGCTTGGCGAGAATCGGCCTGGGCGATTCGTCGTACGATCGCTGAGCCGACGATCACGCCGTCGGCCGCCTCGGCGAGCGTTTTTGCCGTCTCGGCAGAACTGATCCCGAACCCGATGCAGATCGGTAATTCGGTCTGTTCGCGGAGCCAAGCGACGTTGTCGAGCAAGCCTGGCGGCATTTGGCTCCGTTCGCCGGTGATCCCGGTGACCGAGACGAAGTAGAGAAAACCGCTGGAGAGTTCGGCGATGCGGACCTGCCGCTCCCGTGGCGTCGTCGGCGTCACCAATTGGATCAGACTGAAATCGGCCTGACGGCAGACCGCCGCCAGCGATTCCGCTTCCTCGACCAGCAGATCGGGAACGATCGCACCGGCGTATCCGGCGGCCTGGGCGAGTTCGACATATCGACTCATCCCGGTCCGATGGATGATGCTGTAACTGGTCATCGTGACCATCGGCATCGTCAATTCTGTCGACAACCGGGTCCCGAGATCGAACAGTTGCGGCAGTCGGAAACCGTTCTGCAAGGCCCGTTGGTACGAGGCTTGGATCACCGGGCCGTCGGCGATCGGGTCGCTGTAAGGCACGCCGATCTCGGTGATGCTGGCGCCGCAACGAGCCAGCGCGCGGATCACCTCCGTGGTGGTTTCCAAGTCGGGGTCACCGGCGGTTACGAACGGCAGGAATGCTTTGCGGCCCTGCCGACGCAGGTCGGCAAAGGTTTGGTCGATTGCGGACATATCGGATTAAGACCGCCCCAGGTTTTTGCTCATGTTGATCTTGTATTGTTCGACACCCGGTTGGCCGTAGGGATTGATTCCCAACAATCGGCCCTCGATCACCGTGGCGATCATCAGCATTTGAAATAACTGGCCCAGCACATGAGTGTCGATCGTCGGCAGGATGATGTCGGTGGTCGGACGACCGTCGGCGTGCAAGGCGTCGTTGGTCCCCTTGATCGCGGCCGACATGATATCGGTCAAATCCTTTTCGGCGATGTCGTTCAACGTGTCTTGGTTCAGATCACTGGTACCCACCGGCAACGGATCGGTGCGGCAGCGGTCGACGATCAGGTTATTAAATACCTTGTCGTTGCGACCTTGTTGATGTTGTTGGTGGCGACTGTGCAGGTCGCGGGTGTTGACGGTGGTCAGCGGCGTCACGCCCAAGCCCGCCTTGCCGTTCGACTCGGCGAGCAATTGGTCGTACCACAGCCCGACCGCTTCCAGCTCCTTGCTCCAGACGCTCAACACCCGCGTCGACTTGTCGCGGTGTTGGGCCAGCAGGTGATTGACGGCGACGTATTGCAGCACGACGTTGTCCTGCGGCGCGGCGGTTTCGAAATGTCGGTTCATCGCCACGGCGCCTTCGAGCAACCGCATGCAGTCGAGTCCGAGAAAGGCGGCCGGGATCAGACCGACCGCCGAGAGGACGCTGAAGCGACCGCCGACCCCGTCGGGGACACTGAAGATTTCCTCACAGCCGATCGCGGTGGCCAGGTCGTGCAGTTTTCCGCCGTCACCGGTCGCCGGAATCACCAATTTGGGCAGCCACTGCGAAGCTTCTTCACCGAGTGATGCTTTCAGACCGCCAAAAAATTGGCGGAAGGCGACGGCGGTTTCGAGGGTCCCACCACTCTTGCTGATGACGACGATCGCGTGTCGCCGCTCGGCCGCGGTGTCGCCGTAACCGCCGGCGGCTAACCGTCCCAGCAACGCTTGGGAGGCATCGTTGTCGACGTTGTTGCCTTCGAAGTACATCCGCGGTTTGCTGCCCCGGCCGGCCCGCCGCAGTTCGTTGTGATACGGGTCACAACAGGCATCCATCATCGCCCGAGGGCCCATGTAGGAGCCACCGATGCCGAGCACGACGACCGCGTCGATATCGTGGACCAGCGTGTTGGCGACCTTGAAGATCCGCCCCAACTCGGACGATTCGCGACGTGCCTGGTAATCCTCGAGCAGCTCTTGCGGTAACCAATAGAAGCGGGCGTCGAGCGGTTGTTTTTCCTCAGGGACTTCGCCGCTGGTGTATTGCTGAGGGTCGACTTCGACCAACTCTCGACGCAAAGACTCCAACCGCGGGTACAGCTCTCGGATCTGCTCGGCCGTGACGCCGTAGTCGGCATGGATGGCACCGGAGGGGTCGAATCGGAGTAGGCTCATCAGGGTTCTCAATCGGCAGAGGAGACGGACAGACGGCGATGATCGGGAACGTGTCAGACCGCAAACTTATCCGATCCGGTCGGTGAATCGTAGCGGGGCGACGGTTGTCAATTTCGGCGGCTTTGTCGGCGAGCCGTGATTTGTTAAACCATGGGGACTGGTTCGCCGGGCGGTCGCTCGGCGGCGTCCGTCCGCCTCCGCCGAGAGCAAACGTTCATGGATATGCACGAACTGACCCGCAGCCTGGTCGCCAAAAACGATTCCAAGATCGTGATGCTGGTCGCCGACGGACTCGGCGGCTTGCCGATGAAGCCGGGTGGCAAGACGGAACTGGAAGCGGCCAACACGCCGAATCTCGACCGGATCGCCGCCGCAGGCGTCCAGGGTGCCAGTATCCCTGTTAAACCTGGCATCGCCCCCGGCAGCGGTCCGGGGCACCTCGGACTGTTCGGCTACGACCCGCTGCAATACCAGATCGGTCGCGGGGCGTTGGAGGCGACCGGAATCGGCTTCCCGCTGCAATCCGGCGACGTCGCGATCCGTTGTAATTTCTGCACGCTCGCCGCCGACGGGACGATCTCCGACCGCCGTGCCGGCCGGATCAGCAGTGAGCAGAGTGCTCCGATCGCGATCAGCCTGCGGCAGATCCGAATTCCCGGCATCGAAGTTTTCGTCGAACCGGTCAAGGAGCATCGGTTTGTCGTCGTCTTTCGCGGCCCCGGGCTCGGTGGCGATGTCAACGACACCGACCCCCAAGCCGTCGGTGTGCCGCCGTTGGACCCCGTCGCCCGTAACGAGGCGAGTCAAAAGACTGCCGAAGTCGCCACCGAGTTTCTCCGCCAAGCCCGCGAGATCCTGCGGGACCAGCCGCAGGCAAACTTCCACACCATGCGGGGCTTCGCGGCCAAGCCCGACATGCCGAGCTACGAAGAAGTCTACGGATTGCGGGCCGCCGCGATCGCCGTCTATCCGATGTACAAAGGGTTGGCCCAACTGGTCGGCATGAAGATCGTCGGACAACCGAGTACGCTGGAGGAACAGATCGACCTGCTCGGCGAGGTCTGGGACGACTACGACTTTTTCTTCATCCATTTCAAGTACACCGACAGCACCGGCGAAGACGGCAACTTCGATGAGAAGGTCAAGCGGACCGAAGAGATCGACGCCGTCTTGCCGCGGATCGAGAAACTGTCGCCCGATGTGCTGATCGTCACCGGTGACCACAGCACACCCAGCTACCTCAAGGCGCACTCCTGGCACCCCGTCCCGACGCTGTTGGCCAGCGATTGCTGTCGTCCCGATCCGCACACCGCGTTCAACGAATCGACCTGCATTACTGGCGGGCTGGGACAATTCGAGGCCAAGTACCTGATGTTGTTGGCGCTCAGCAACGCCGGCCGGATGGGTAAGTTCGGCGCCTAGGCTCTGGCCGAAAACCATTCGCCGAACGGTTTTGATTCCGAATGAGGGTCGTACCGTAGCGGAAGTCGACAAGACTTCCAAAATTTCCATCCTGTTGAACCTCCCTGCCCCGCTGCTACCGCCGATGCAATCGCTCCCATCCCGTCGTTGTGCCCCCGAGGAAACGACTTCGGATTATCACCGTGAGCTGATCGATGCGACGCCGGGGGATGATGTCCTGATGGTGTTGTGCGAACAGATCTCACGGCTGGTCGATCTGGCGGGATCGGTCAGCACTGATCAAGTCGATACGGTCCATCCGCCTTACGGGTGGACGATCCGGCAGGTGTTGGCGCACTGCGCCGAGGCGGAACGGGTATTCGGTTATCGGATGCTGCGGATCGCCGCCGGTGACCCGTCCGAATTGGCCGACTGGGACGAAAACGCTTATGCCGACGCTCGCTATGGGTTGGGCAATTTCGACCAAATGGTGATGGAAATCAGTCACCTACGAGAGGCGAATCTGATTCTGCTGAAACGGCTCAACCCACCGTGTTGGGACCGCGTGGGGACCGTCGGTGGCCACCGCATGAGTGTTCGAGCGATCGCTTGGCTGACCGCGGGCCACTTACGGCACCATCTGCAGATCGTCGCCCAGCGAATCGGCTGCTGAGCGTTCACGAAGCCGTTGCTGCACTGACGGACCGACATCGCGTGCCGATTTTCGCGAATCGATCTCGCGGTTTTCCGTCAATCAAAATACTCGTCCGCCGGGTCGAACTTCGGCGTGCAGTAGATCAGGACCCGCATCTGGCCGACGCCGCGATGACGGACTCCGGGTGGGATCAGGATCGCGGATAAACGGTCGACCGGATGGGAGACGCCGTCGAGTTCGATCGCCGCGTCGGGTTCGCATTCCAAAACGACGTAGACTTCGGTTTGCAGACGGTGGTAGTGCGTCCGCGCCTGGTGTGTGATTTCGGTCAGGTGAACGGTGGCGGGGAAGTCGGTCCGGTCGGCGAACCCACGTCGTGCGGTACCGCAGGGGCAGGCGACGGCGGGCAACTCGTCCAACCGGATGATCGATTCTCGGGTCGGCATCAGGTCACGTCGGTAGGGGATAACCGTGGGCTCGCCGCAAGGCGCCGCGGAAACGATCCGGGGGTTGGCGAGCGAACGCCGAGACGTTCGACCCACACTCGGTCGGTTCAAACCTCGGCAAAACCAGTCTATTCGATCGGATTCCACCCCAGCAGTCGGCATCCTGACCCGCACAATCAGAAAGGTTTAACAAGACGGCGAAAATTGCCCCTAAGTCTCATCGCGTCTCGGTCGGTTGCCGATGAATGCTCTTGTCCGACGGAGGCACCGACGCTTGTAGCGTACGGGGTGTAACGGCGGAACAGTGACCCAGAGGTCTTGGCATTGGAAGTCAGGGCCTTGTCGATGACCGGGGTTGCGGTGACTGGATTGCGGTTCTCAAACGTCGCCGATCGTGTCTGACACGATGGTGACGCCTTGGGCACGGCGGGAGTGAGAGCGAGCAGAACGAAGTCAGCGGGTAGGGTGTCCCGCACCCGACTCGTGTTGTGCTCGCCCGTTGGAAACGGGCTTGATCGACGGCGACTTCGTCCGCCGACCGAGCCCCACCTCGGCTCTGAAATGCCAGTCTGCCGCGAGCGACTTTCGATCATCGCAAAACAATCACCGCATGAGCGACAGGGAGACGTGGCTTCATGAAACGGATTACCTTAACTTTGACGATGGCCTTGGGCTGTTTGATGACGACCCAAAGCTTCGGTTTTGACCTGCTGGACCGGATGATGGGCAGCAAAGGCTGCGGCTGCGACACCGCTTGCTGCGAAGCCCCGGTCGATCCGCACTGCGGCGCGGAAACCGTGGCTTGCTGCCCTGCCGAGCCAGTTTGTGGCTGCGAAGCCCCGGCTTGTGGCTGCGAAGCCCCTGCCTGCGACAGCTGCTGCACCCCGAAGCGGGCCGGCTTGTTGAACCGATTGTTCAGCGGCTGCAAGAAATCGAGCTGCTGCGACGACCCCTGTGCCGAACCGGCCTGTGGTTGTGAACCGGTTTGCGGTTGCCCCGAAGTTCCGGCTTGTGGCTGCGAAGCCCCTGCCTGTGACAGCTGCTGCACCCCGAAGCGGGGCGGCTTGCTGAGCAAGTTGTTCAGCGGCCGCAAGAAGTCGAACTGCTGCGATATGGGTTGTGACAGCTGCGGCTGTGCCTCCCCCGGCTATGTGCCGGCTTCGCAGCCGTCGATGAACTCGGCCCCCGAAGCTCCGGCTCCCATCGTGGACCCGAACGCTTCGATCCAAAGCAAGCGTCGCGTCGTTCAGGCCAGTGCCCGCTATGTCCGCTAGGCCATTGGCCAAGCGGGCTCAGTGACACTGATCCCTTCGAGACGTGACCGAACGAAAGCGGCCCGGTGGGTGAATAACCTGCCGGGTCGCTTTCTTTTTGTCCATTCCGAAAGTGACTTTACCGTTTAGGCATCGTCACCGTCGGATCGAATTCGGCCGCCCCGAAACCACCGCCGCAGCCCTCCGGCCAGTCGAGGAAAGTAGGCAAACGCGAGTAACTTCCAGCCGCTCGGATCGCTTTTGCGTTCCCACCACAACCGGCGGGCATGCTTCTTCGCCGTCGCCCGATAGCC
>SKZY01000183.1 GCA_007127095.1 Planctomycetaceae bacterium | reverse complement strand
CCGTCGAATAGGGTAGGCCTCGCCGGCGATGAGCCCGAGCCAACACTTCCGCCAATCGCTCGCCAGCGGCTTCGGCATCGGTAAACGACATGTTGCCGGCATGGACACGATAGCGAATCAGCGGCTCTGCCAGGTTCGCCAAGCGACCGTCCAACGCCAAACGGAGCCAGAGGTCTTGATCCTCCACGACCGGCAGATCGGTCGCGTAACCGCCACACCGCAGCAGTGGCTCACGGCGGATCATCGTCGACGGATGGATGATTCCGCCGCCACCGGCCAACATCCGCGCCTCGATCTCTTCGTGTCGCAGCGGAAACCGTTCGATACAAAACGGATCGCCGTCCGCATCGATGTTGATCACGCCGCCGCCGAGGACCACACACTCGGGATGCCGCCGCAAATAGTCGACCTGCCGCTGCAAGCGATCGGGCAACGCCTGATCGTCGGCATCGAGACGGGCGATCAGTTCGCCACGCGCCTCGGCGAGCATTGCGTTGAGCGTTCGAGCCATTCCTCGATTCGATTGTTGCCGAAAACGGACGCGGCGATCACCGCCGGCCGCCGCGACGATCGCCGCCGCGGAATCGTCGGTCGAACCGTCGTCGACGATGATCAATTCCCAATCGGACCAAGTCTGCTCGAGCAGGCTGCGGATACTCGCCGCGACGTAGCGTTCAGCGTTGTGAACTGGCAACAAGATCGAAACGCTGGGATCACTCACGGCGAAGCTCCGGTTGTGAAGCGGTAGCGTCGCGGCGGCTGCGGAAGTGAGACCAAGCCCAGACCGACAGCGGCAGATAGATCCCGGCCTGGACCAGACAAAATGCCGACGCGACCCCGACCCGGTCGTACCAGGCGCCCCACCACCAAATCAGGATTCCGCTGATCGCCGAACCGACGATCGTCAGCGTGAGGTGGGGTGAGACACGATGACTGTGGATGTAGGTCCAGAGATACTCGACCGCCAATGCTGCCTGCAGCCCGAGCAACAGGATCGCTGTCGGTGTCGCCGGCAGCAACCGATCGGCGTATCGCGGTTCCGCCCACCAGGATAATCCTAATACGAACGCCCAAAGGGCGAACCCGGCCACCGCCATCACCGCCAAGCCGATCGACGCGACCCGATAAAAGACGCGGTCAAGTTCACGATATTCACGGTCGGCGACGAGGATCCCCATCTGTGCGTAGCGAGCCCTGACCCAGGATGAACAGGCGGCCCGTAAGGCCCCGACGATCTGCCACGTCATGCCCAATTGACCGGCCCAGACGGCGCCGTGGTAGTGAAAGATTACCGGCGCCATCAGATCAGTATTGAAGTATGCGAACAGTCCCTTCGCCAATACCCGCGACTGGAACGGCCAGACCTCGGTCCACCAATCGATCCGCGCCCCCGAAATCGGATTGCCGAGCGAAGCGAAAAAGCGGCCGTAAGGGCCCGCCAAAAAGATCACTTCGCAGATCACCCGTAGCAAGGTCGCCAACGCCGGTACCCACAACCCGAACCCCAGCGGGATCGCCAACCAGACGACGAGGTTGCCGACGACCGAACGGACCAACTGCAGTCGGTAGACGTCGCCGACCCGGTTGCACCCTTCCAAAATCGACAACAGCGGCGTGGTCACGAAGGTCAACGTCGACAACGCCATCAACGCCACCCAAGGCGCCCGCCAAGAAATCGCTTCGCCACCCCGGTCGACCCCGAAAAACCACAATCCGAAGAGTCCGACGCCGAGAAAAAATGCAGTCCCGCTGGCCGCGAAGAGGGCCAGCGAGAGCCGCGTCAAATGGGCCAGTCGCGACAACGCATCGGCGTCGCCGATGATCTCTCGCCGGGGGCCCAGCGTCAGCCGATTCCATTGGTGGCTCGCCGTGGTGATGATCGTCTGCGGCAAGGCCAACTCGAAAAACGCCTGCAACGCCAACACGCCCCAAAACGTGTAGTAAAAACCTTGAACCTCGGCCGAGAAGTGGCGGGCGATCAGGAGCAAGGTCACCGGCCCGGCGACGAATTGCCAGCCCCGCTGGACGATCGCGTAAAACACCGCCCGATCGACTTCCATTCGGTTGAGCATTCGCCGTGGCCAAGAGCGACGATTCGCGGCGTCGCCGTCAGTCATCGGCGCGACTCCCGTCGGCCGCTCCGCTGTCGCCAACCGTTGCCGGACCACCTTGATCCTCATGTCGACGACGAAAGACAAGGTTTTCGCCACTGCGGCCGAGCGTAAACCGAGTGGAATCGACCGCGGCGAGCACCGCCCGCTCACAACCGTCGAGCACCCGATCGTGGCTCTCGACGATGATCGTTTCGGCAGCCTCGAGCCAACGACCCCCGGCGGCGAAAACGTCTTTTTCCGCCCCTTCGATGTCGATCTTTAACAGGTCGAAAGGCTGCCCGCCGAGATGCTCTTCGGCTAGGTCATCAATCGCCACGGCCGCCACGGCATCGTCCGGCGCCGCCGCCGGATCGACTTCCACAAACCGCAAGGCCCATCCCTTGGCATCACGGTTTTCGATCGCGATGGTCGCCTGACGCGACCAGACGCCGCCACAGTGACAGCGGATGTTGGGGTACTTTCGGGTGTTCAGCAACAACACGGCGAAGTTCTCTTTCGCCGGTTCGATCGCCCAAATCCGCGCCTCGGGAAAACGATTGGCGAAGTAGACCGCCGCCAAGCCGATGTTGGCCCCAGCATCCAACGCCGTCGCCGGCGGGGTCACGTCGGTCTCATACTGTCGCTCAACATAGATTTGCTCGAAAACGTACAGGTCCGACGACCAGGGGCGGAGGAAAATCGGATGTCGTAGCCCCGGCACGTCGACCGGGGCGACGCCAGGACGCCAGCCGATCGCTTGTCGCAACCAATGCCAGGCGAGTCGCGGTGCCGACGGCGTACGAAAGCCGAGTCCCTGCAACCAGCTGCGGAACTCGATGTAGGCGGCCGGGTGGAGCACGTCGCGGGGTCCGTAAAGACGATGAAGACGGAATTGGTAGACGCGGTCACCAGCCGGATTCGAGCATCAATTTAATCGGTCGCCGACTAACCAGGCACCCCGGATGCCGGCTCCTGGGCGGATCGCTGCTCGCCCGGCGCGAGTCGTCGGATCAAATCCGCAACCCGCCCGGCGACCCGCTCGGGGGCATGACGGTCGGCCAAATATCGCTCGACCCGCGCCCGATCGATCGCAGGTTTCTGCCACCGCGAGCGGAGTTCGGCTGCCAATCGGGCGATTGAACCGCCGCAATCGACTCCGGCCCCGCTAGCAGCCAAAAATCCGTCGAAATCCTCGAGTGAAACGATCGGTGTCCCCGCCGCAGCAGCCTGCAACAACACATTGGGAAACCCCTCGCAATCCGGGGCTCCGGTCGATACGAACAGCCGTGCCCCGGCGAACCACGACGGCATCTGGTCGAACGGTACGTAGTCGATCAGTTCGACATTCGCCGGACACGACCGGCGCACCTGCCGCTCGATCGTCGGGTCCAACCGGTTGATCACCAGTTTGAACGGAATCGCTGGACATTCCGCGGCCGCTTGCAGCATCAGCAGCGGCCGCTTGTGAAAGTCGTCATACCGCCCGATCCAAAGTGCGTAAGGTTGTTGATCGGTCTGCACACCCGACCAGGCCGAAACGTCGATCGGGTTGCGAATCAAATGCCCTCGACGGCCGAACCGCTGCTGCAACGCATCGAGCTGCCACCGAGATTGACAGACGATTTCCGTGGCGTGACGCAGTACGAACCGCAATTCCTGTGCGGTGTCGCCCCAACGGGTTGTGAACGCGTCGCCGCCCGCCAGTCGCTCGTCGAGGTCCGCATTGGACTGGATGAAGACGATGCTCGGACGCTGCTGCATCAGCGCCGTCGCCACGGTCCGAGCGGTGTCACCACTATTGCCGAATGCTCCCCAGACATCGGGATGCCGCTGAGCCAATCGCGGATCAGGCTCCATCGTCAGCGGGTCACGGGGCCGCCACGGCCGGGTGACCGCCAGCACGGGTAGTTCGAACAACAACCGCGGAGCAAACCGCTTCCACCGGAGCCGCGGCGAAAATTCGATGCAGCTCGAGACCGAACGCCGCATCGCCGCAAACCGGTCGACGCTGAGCCACAAATCGACCCCCTGGTGCTCGCCGGGATACCCGCTGTGGGGAGCCGAAGTGGCGACCGCGACCCGCAATCCCGGTAGGCGACCGAGCGTCTGGGCGAGTCCCCAGAGGCCGGTTTCAGCGCCGCCTACGTTACTGCCCGATCGTGGAAAGATCGCCGGCAACACCTGCCAACTGACCAAGGCGAACCGGGGGCCTTGCTCGGCGTCGGTGACTGCTTGCTCGGCGTCGGTGACTGGGGGAATGGTCATCGAGGAACGCGTATCCTGCTGATGGAAGGCACTTTCGGTGGCCCCAATCCGCTGTCGACGGTATACTCAAACTTGAGTCGGTTGGGGACCGGTTGGGAAAAAAGTGTCAGCTTCCTTCTTGTGGTCAGGTTGCGACCTGCACCCAACGGTCAAGTTCCCCGCAGAGCGACCTGACACTTTTCATTTCCGTTGAGTGCGAAGCGATTGAACGAGTTGAAGTACGGTATTCGCCAGGATAACCCGATGCGAGAGCTGATGCGAAACCCGATGCGTGTGACCTGCTGGCCCGAGAAACTTGCGTGTCTCTGTCTCGTTGGGCTGTTGACGTTTTGCGTTACACCGCGCCCCGCAGTGGCCTATTCGCCCGAGGACCCGGAAGTCCAATCGATGGTCGATCGGGGTATCAAGTACCTCGAAGGGCTCTCCGAAAAAGAACTCAATCAGAATGCTTACGGCGAGCCTGAAGGGCAGCCGATGTTGATCGCCTATGCCCACTTCAAGACGGAGGGCGATGCCAATGCGCCGTTGGTGAAAATCGGGCTAGCCAACGCGATGCGGTATGTCGAGCGGGTTCGACGTGACGGCGGACGCGTGAACCCCAAGCCGCACACCAAGGCGATCTACGAAATTTGCGTCGCCATCATGCTGCTCGCCGATGTCGACGCCAAGGGGTATTCGGGCGAACTCAAGTTGCTGCTCAATGCCCTGTTGCCCGAACAAAAACCTCATGGCGGCTTTGGTTATGTCGGTGAACCGCACGGCGACACGTCGCAGGTCCAGTACGTCAGCCTGGCGTTGTGGACACTCGACCGCAACGGCTTCGAACTCGATTACGAGCGCGTCAACCGGATGATCCAGTGGATCCTCCGTGTTCAAGACCCCACCGGCTACTGGACCTACAAACCCGAAGATCCGGGGCCGGGCCGAGGAATGGTCAGTCAGCGTCCGCAACTG
>SKZY01000290.1 GCA_007127095.1 Planctomycetaceae bacterium | reverse complement strand
TGCCGTAGCGACGGAAGCTCCGGCAGCCGACGGCGACCAACCGCTGGACGGAGAACCGAACGATTCGGCCGCAACGAGTGTCGCGATCGAACCGGAACAGCTGTCGTGGCGTCGGTTGCGGTTGGGGATCGATGGAGACACCCGCGATGCTGCCAATATCAATGCCCGCAATTTACTCGACGGGGTCGAGCGAGCGGCCGGTAGGATCGAATTGCCGGTCGATCTGTTGGGCGTCGAGCTGCGGCCGTTCGGTGAGGGCGCCGACCAATGGGTTCCCGACAGCGATTTGCGGTTCGGTGAATGGGAGATCGGGTTGCCGGTCGAGTCAGAATCGGCTGACGACCTGATGGCCAGCCTCCAACGGACACTCGGCACCGACCCGATCTGGATCAGCAGCAGCAATGTCGGCAGTCGGGTTGCTGGCGATATGATCGGCCGAGCGGCCGCGGCGCTGTTCGCCAGCCTGTTGTGCGTCATCGCTTACATCTGGTTCCGGTTCCAGCGAGTGATTTATGGACTGGCCGCGGTGGCGGCTTTGGTCCACGACGTGGTGATCACGTTGGGGGCGATCGCGGTCAGCTACTGGGTTGCCGGTGTGCTCGGATTCCTGTTGATCGACCAGTTCAAGATCAGTTTGACGGTTGTCGCGGCGCTGTTGACGGTGGTCGGCTATTCGCTGAACGACACGATCGTCGTCTTCGACCGGATCCGGGAAACCAAGGGTAAGAGTCCCAGGTTGACTGGTGAGATGATCAACACCAGCATCAACGCGACGCTCAGCCGAACCTTGTTGACTTCGTTGACTACGCTGATCGTGGTCGGCTTGTTGTACTTTTTCGGTGGCGAAGGGATTCACGCCTTCGCTTTCTGTTTGGTGTTGGGCGTGTTCGTTGGGACCTACAGTTCGATCTTTGTCGCCAGTCCGATCCTGCTCTGGTTGGTAACCAAGTATCAACCGGCGGCGCGGTCCGCCTGATCGTTGTAGATTGGCGGAAGCGATGTGATCGAAAGCTCGCAATCGTGAGGGCTTCGTGTTACGGTGGGCATCAACTGATCCTTGTCGATCCTTCCCCACCTTGTAGCTTCGGAGTCCTCACCCATGGGCCGTATCAGGTCTGTCCGTCTGATCCCTCTTGTATTGCTGACTTGGTTCTTGACGGCGGTCGCTGCCGGGGGCCAACAACCCGCTGTCAACGGTGAAGCGGGAGCGGCGAAAAAGCCGCCGAACATCGTCTTCATCTTCTCCGACGATCACGCCATTCAGGCGATCGGTGCTTACGGTTCGCGGATCAACGAAACTCCGCGACTCGACCAACTCGCCCGGCAGGGAATGGTCTTCGACCGTTCTTATTGCACCAACTCGATCTGCGGCCCGTCGCGGGCGAGCATTCTGAGTGGCAAGCACAGTCACCTGAATGGCTTCATGCGGAATGGCGATCGCTTTGACGGCTCGCAGGTCACCTTCCCCAAGTTGCTCCGTGGCGTCGGTTATCAAACCGCGATGATCGGAAAATGGCACTTGGAAACCGACCCAACAGGGTTCGATTATTGGCAGATCCTGCCCGGTCAGGGGCACTATTACAATCCGGACTTCATCCAGATGGACGGGTCGCGGAAGCGGTATCAGGGCTACTGCACTGACTTGATCGGCGATTTTTCGATCGATTGGCTGGAGAATCGCGATCCCGACAAGCCGTTTTTATTGATGAGTCAACACAAGGCGCCACACCGCAATTGGACGCCTCATCCCCGCCATTTCGGCAAGTACAAGCTGGGTACGATCCCCGAACCGGAGACATTATTCGACGATTATTCGGGTCGCAGCAAGTTGTTGCACGAAAACGAAATGACGATCGCGAATCATTTCCACTGGGGGCACGACATGAAGTTCAAGGGGCCGAATCGGTTTCCTCAACACTTCGCCGGCGCGATCGGTAACGGCGAGTACGCCCGCATGACTGACGACCAAAAGCGTGAGTGGGACGCTTATTACGAGCCTGAGAACGAAGCGTTGATCGCACAACTGGAAGCGGGCGAGTTGTCCGACGACGAGGTCACTCGTTGGAAATACCAACGCTACATGCACGATTACCTCGGCAGCGTCGCGGCGGTCGATGACAACGTCGGCCGGCTACTCGATTACCTGGATGAAAACGGTTTGGCCGAAAATACGATCGTGATCTATGCGTCGGATCAGGGGTTTTATCTGGGCGAACACGGTTGGTATGACAAGCGATGGATGTTCGAAGAATCGTTGCGGATGCCGCTGCTGGTCCGCTGGCCCGGCGTGGTCGAACCGGACACTCGGAGTGGTGCGATGGTCCAAAACATCGACTACGGCCCGACGCTGCTCGACATCGCCGGGGTCGAAGTTCCCGACGAAATGCAGGGCGTCAGCATGCGTCCGTTGCTTGAGAACGCCGGAGCCAAGCCGGATGATTGGCGGGAGGCGATCTATTACGCCTATTACGAGAACGACGCGGTACACATGGTGCCGAGGCATGACGGCGTTCGCACCGAGCGTTACAAGGCGATGTTTTTTCCTCGTACCCGGGAATGGAATCTGTTCGACCTGGAGACCGATCCGCAGGAGATGACCAGCGTCCATGACGTCGAAAGCTACCGACCGATCTTGGCCGAGTTGCAGAGCAAGTATGAGGAATTGAAGCAGCAGTATCAGGTCAACACCGCGATCATCCCTTCGACGCGGGGCGATGAGGCCTGGTGGAAGCAACGTGACCGGGCGAAGCGTGAACAGGCCAAGGAAGGCGGTTTTGACCTTGTGTTTGCCGGCGATTCGATCACTCAGGGCTGGGAAGGGGCCGGTAAGGAAGTCTGGGAGCAAGCCTTCGGCGATGTCAAAACGCTCAACCTCGGCTTCGGCGGTGACCGGACCGAGCATTTGCTGTGGCGGTTGACGCGGAATCAGATGGGTCCTAATCGGCCTCAAGCCGCGGTGGTCATGATCGGCACCAACAACACCGGCCACTCGATGCAGTCGCCTGCTGAGATCGCCGAGGGGGTGACCGAGGTGGTACGGACGCTGCGTGCTAAGTCGCCGCGGACCAAGATCTTGTTGTTGGGGATTTTTCCCCGTGGTGCGTCGACGGATGATCCGATGCGGGTCAACAACCAGCAAGTCAACGAGCGGATTAGTCGACTCGATGACGGCGAGTCGGTCGTCTACCTCGATCTATCCGACGTCTTTCTCGAGTCGGACGGGACGATTTCACGCGACGTGATGCCCGATCTGCTGCATCTCAGTGAAGCGGGTTACCGCCGCTGGGCCGAGGCGATTTTGCCGACGCTGAACCGCTGGGGCGTGGTCGCCGAGTAGTTAGGTCTTTTCGGGGTTGAGCAGCTTTTGAATCTGGTCGCTATCGATATTTTCTTGGGTAGCGACGTAGACGCCGGTATCGAGAAACGCGTCGACCGGTTCGCCACGGATCGCTTTGACGATCGCTTGGATCGACAGGTAGCCCATTTGGACCGGATCTTGGAGCACGATCGCCGACATTTTTCCGGCCCGCAACGCTTCGGCCATGGCGTCGCTGGAATCGAAACCGACGAAGACGACTTTGCCGGCCAGTTTTCGATCTTCGAGGGCCCGCAGCACGCCTTCGGCGTTCGGTTCACAGACCGCGAAGATCCCGTCGATCTGGTCGCCGTAGCGGTTGAGCACCTGTTGGGCCTTGTCCATCGCCGACTCGGTCGTGGTGCCTGCGTATTGGTCGCTACTGATCACGTTGATACCGGGATAAGCGGCGATCGCCTCGAGAAACCCCTCCTCGCGTTGGTGGGTACTTTCGCTGCCTTGGTTGTAGCGGAGCATCACCACATCACCTTCGCCGCCGAGTTCGGCAGCCATCGACTCGGCGGCTAACTGGCCGCCGCGGTAATTATCGGTCGCGACGTAGCTGGCGAAGCTATCGGGTTCGGCATTCAGTCCGCTGTCGAAGATCACCACGGGGATCCCGCCGCGGCCGGCTTCTTTGACCGGACGGGCGAGCGCGTCGGCGTCGAGAGGTGCCAAGCAGATGCCGTCGACGCGTTTGTTGATGAAGCCTTGAATGACGTTGAGTTGTTCGTCGCGATCGCTCTCTTTTTGCGGCCCTCGCCATTGGATGTCAGCGCCGAGTTCTTCGGCGGCTTGAAGCGCCCCGAAATGGACCGACCTCCAGAAGATGTGGGTGGTCCCCTTAGGGATCATCGCGATCTGCAAACGTTTGCCGTCGTCGGTCGCAGAGCCCGACCGGTCGGCTTGGCCGGCTCGATCAGCCGGCGGTTGGCAGCCGATCAGGGCGATCAGCAGAATCAGGACGGGCGGAGATGAGGGGGCTAGGTAACGCAAGGCGGTCGACTCCGAACGATGAGGATTCTTCTTTTGCGAGGGGGCGCAGCAGGGGTCATTGGCTATTGACGAGCCGCTTAAACGCCTCGCCCAACCTTAACGTAATGTTACCCGGTTTGCCGTCGCCGATGGTGCGGCCGTCGATCTTGGTGACGGAGATCACTTCGGCGGCACTGCCTGTCAAGAAGCACTCGTCAGCGACATAGACGTCGTGCCGGACGAGCGTTTTTTCGGCGAAGGGGATTTCCAGTTGAAGCGCCAATTCGATCACGCTGTTGCGGGTGATCCCTTCGAGGATGCCCGCGTCTGACGGCGGCGTGATCAGGCAGCCATTTTTGACGATGAAAATATTGTCGCCGGTACACTCCGCGACCTCCCCTTTGTGATTCAGCATCAGCGCCTCATCGCAACCGGCCCGCAAGCCCTCCATTTTGGCGAGGATATTGTTGAGGTAGTTCAGCGATTTGATCCGCGGGCTGAGCGCTGCGGAGTGGTTTCGCATCGTCGCCGCGGTAACGATCTCCATCCCTTCCTGGTATCGCTCGGGGGGGTAGAGCGATATATGGTCGGTGATGATGATCACCTGGGGGTCGGAACAGCGGTTCGGATCGAGTCCCAGCGACCCGCTGCCACGGGTCACGACGAGTCGGATGTAGGCGTCGCTGAGTTGATTGATTTCCAGCGTCCGGTAGACCTCGGCCGACATCTCCGGCTTGTCGATCGGGATTTTCAAGCCGATCGCTTGGGCCGATTCGTAGAGCCGATCGAGGTGTTCGGGCAGTTTGAAGACTTGGCCACCGTAGCTGCGCATCCCCTCGAAAACGCCATCACCGTAGAGCAGCCCGTGGTCGTAGACACTGATCTTGGCGTCTTGTTTGTTGAACAGTTGCCCGTTGATGGAAACCTGGAAGCTCATGGCGATTGACGTCGATCGGTAGGGGGGTAAGCGATGTGCGGGAAAAGGTCAGGTAGCTTTTCCGCTCGGCCTA
>SKZY01000262.1 GCA_007127095.1 Planctomycetaceae bacterium | reverse complement strand
CCGTCTGCGTGATAGACCACGGCGACATGGACCGGTCTCTGATTCGCTTCGGTTTCCGACGGTCCGGCAAACGCTTGGGTGCGATGAAAATGGTCGCTGCCCGCCAACCATTGCTGGGGGTCACGTTCACCGAATACGATCGCGTCAAACACGCCGCCGTCGGGCGATTGAACCGATAGCACGCCTCCACCGCGTTGGTCGAGGCGATCGAGTTGTACCCACGCTTCTAAGGTTTTGGCTTGCAACGGACGGTCGAGCGGAGTGCTGACCGCATAGCCACCGGAGTGAAGCTGTAGAGCTTGATCGCGAACTTCGGCGCCACCATGCAGTTGCAACGGTGGCGAGTCGCCAGCGATAGGCGTAGCGTTGGCGGCCCCAGTGCCAAAGTCCCACATCCAGGTCGGTTCGGGAGACTTTCGCGATGCGGTTCGCTGGCGCAGCGAGTCGCTCGCCGATTCGCTGCCCGCTGCCGATTCGGCTTCTGCTAAGCGGTTTCGCACTTGCTGGAACAGCCGATCATGTTGCTGTTGCGACCGGGCCAAACTATCGTCGAGTTGCCGCCTTTGCTGTTGGTCCGCCAGGTTTCGCTGGCGGACCTGTTTCAAATAAGCCTCGGTTTGCCGCAACTCATTCGGCGTAGCGTCGCGTCCGAGTGCGGACCAAAACATCGCCTTGATCTTCGCCGAATCGTCGGTCAGCGTTTCGTCACGAACGACCTGGTCCGCCCACTCCGCGGCCCACTGCTGGACTTGGGGTTCGTTCAGCATGGTCAGCGATTGAGCCGGGACGTTGGTGACGTCGCGGCGACCGACGGTGCTGGCGGGTTCGGGGAAATCGAATGCCCGCAAGAAAGGTTCCAACGCATTCCGGCGGACGCGGACATAGATGCTGCGCCGGGGCACGTCGCCAGCCACCGACGGGCCAAAGGGTGTCAGGTCGAGCCGTCCCGACAGTGATAGCAATTGATCTCGAATCGCTTCGGCTTCCAACCGTCGCACCCTGGCATGTGACCAATAACGGTTATCGGGATCGATTTCTGTTGCCGCAGCGGTGGGTAGACTGGAAAGTTGCCAAGTTCGCGACGTTACCAACAGTTCGATCATCTGCTTGAGCGACCAATCGCGACGCGGCAACTCGGTAGCCAACCAGTCGAGCAATTCAGGGTGCGTGGGCCGATCTCCCAGCCAACCAAAATTATCAGGAGTGCGGACGATGCCCTGACCGAATAAGTGGTGCCACAAACGATTGACGATGACTCGCCGAACCAGTGGGTTGTCGGGGCGGAGGCAATCTTGGGCGAGTTCCCAGCGGCCGCTTTTTAGGGTCGCATAAGGCTGTGAATCGATCGCTTCCAAGAATCGTCGCGGGACCAGATCCGCCAATTGACGATGATCGCCACGAACCATCAACGGTTGATCGGCGGCGGCGGTTTCTACCAGCGAGGGGACCCGTGTCCCGATCGGGATTTCCGCTTCCAGACGACGGTATTTTTCCAGCCATTGGTCGACTGTCGCCGAGCTGCCGCGATGGTTGGCTAACAGCCCCGCTTGCAAACAGGCATCCAATAACAACGCTTGCCCGTCGCTGGCACGATCCTGGCTCCAGGCCGCGATCGCCTGGGCGATCGCTTCCACATAGGCGTCCACCAAATCGCGGACATCCTGCGGCGGCGATGCTTGTGTGATCGCGAAGACCTCCTGCCAAGCCTCGTCAAAGCGAGGTGGCGCTCCGCTACCACGCGGCTGCAAAACTGCCTGCCGCACTCCGAACCAGGAACGTGGCTGTTGCTGGACCAGCAACGGTGCATCGAGCGCGGTGACCAATTCCAAATGAACGTCATCGCCCGACCAATAACTCAGATCAAAGCGTTCCCATTGCCAAACGTCTTTGGGACGCCGTTGGGGATAGACCGTGCCGCTGCGGGGATAGTCTTGCACCACATAACGCAACCCGGCGGAACCATCGCCGCGCACTTGTACCCACCATTCTAGGTCATCCCCTAACTGTTGGTCAGCCGTCGTCAGACGACCGGGATGCTTGGTAGACAGCCGATGCGAATACGTGCCCTGGGGATAGATACCGAGCAGCACTCGATCGCCCGCCGGATCAATCACGAATTCGCCTGACCGAGCGACGGGTGTGGCTACGGACGGGCCGTCGCGGTAGATAGGCAAGGGAGAATCAGACGCGGCAAAGTCCCAGCGACCGACGGCTGGCCGATCCTGAAACGCTTGCCAATTTTCGATAGCTGCGGCGGAGCGACTTTGCTGCGGTTGCCAGGCGGTTGCGAAAGATTCGCCGGATGCGATCGCGTCGCGGATTTCCAGTAATGGCCGCAGCAGCGGAACCGCATCCGATGCTGCTGTGTCAGACGATGCCGCCCGCCTGACCAACTCAACCCGCAACGCCGCCAGCGATTCGGTCCATTGCTCACAGAGGGCCGCCCGGAGAGCCGACTTCCACTGAGTCAATTCGTCACTGTGAATCCCAATCGCGGCGGGTGACTCCAGCACCGCGCGCCCCGGTCGACAGGAGCCGAATATGCCGAACAGGGCGTAATAGTCTTGCTGACTGATGGCATCGAACTTGTGATCGTGACAGCGAGCGCAAGAGACCGTTAACCCCAGGAAGGTTTTAGAAAACGTATCGATTTGTTGGTCGACAAAGCGAACCTTCTCGTCCAACGCATCGGTCGGAGCGAAACCATGAAAAACCATTCTCCAATGAGCCGTTGCCAGCAAGGATTCGTTGTTGCCGGTGTGAGGATCGCGACGCGGATGGGGCAGCAGGTCGCCGGCCAGATGTTCCTGAAGCAATTGATCGTAAGGGACATCGCCGTTGAGGGCGCGGATCAGATAGTCGCGATAGTGCCATGCGCCGACGATTTCGGGATCGCCTTCACTGCCGTGTGATTCGGCGTAACGAATCCAATCCATCCAGTGCCGTGCCCAGCGGTGACCGAACTGCGGACTGTCAAGCAGTTCACGAACCAATTGGCGCCAGACCAAAGTCCGTCGTGGCTCGGCAGCTTCACGGAGTTCTTTCGACCAGTGCTGAGCTTGCTCGGGCGTCGGCGGTAGTCCGGTCAGAGCAAAAAAGAGCCGCCGCACCAGTGGTTCCGCGTCCGACAACGGCGACGGTTGCAAGCCGGCCTGATGCATTTTACTGATTATGAAACGATCCACCGGATGATCGTTCCATGGCAAACCATCGCCTTCGGGAGGCGCGGTCGCGACGATCGGACGAAAGCTCCACCACTGCTTTCGCTTCTGCAGGATCGACTCCCAAGAAGTCGCTGCGACCAATTCTTCGTCGGTCGGCGGTTGATCTCGTGGGTCGAAAGCACCGGAACCGATCCACTGTTCAAAGTCAGCGATCGTCGCCACCGGCAATCGTTCGCCACCCTGTGGCATTTCCAACCCGTCGATCTGATGCCGCAGCGTCAGCAACAGTCGACTGCCCGCAGGATCACCAGGCACGATCACCGCACCGCCGCTGCCGCCTTGCTGCCAGCCGCTGCGATGATCGAGCACCAAGTCGCCTTCCGCCACACCACGCGAGTTATGACATTCGTAGCAATAGCGAACCAAGGCGGGGCGAATCCGTGCTTCAAAGAATTCACGCTGTCGCGCATCGGACTCGTCACCCCTAGCCTGTGGCATCGGAGTGGCGATGTGGGCCAGTAGCGTGATGACCCAGCAAGCTACCGCGAACGGAAGTCGGCGAAAGAGATTCATGGATGCAGTAGAGTCGGTGCAGACCGGATCGTCAAAATTCTTCTTCTGCCGATCAGCGGGGCAGTCGCACTTGACGCAAGTCCATCACGGCCACACCCGGTTTTTCGATCGCGCGGACGTGCAAGCGATGCGAGCCCGCGGCTAGGGTTACTTTCCCCAAAGAAAATGGCTGGAACGCTTGCCAGTGCCCGGTATCGACGACCGTATGTGGCTGGACCGAGTGTGGGCGGTCCTCACCATAACGGTACCAACGATACTCCACACGACTGCCCCCATGTCCCGGACCACACCCTTGAAGGATTTCGACATCGAACGTCCCCGCCTGCTGCAGCGAAAAATCCCAGTAGGCGGAATCTTCAACCTGGGTCCAAAAACCGAGTGTTCGCTTGTTCTCTTTCGGTTCCCACTGCAATTGAACGCCACGCACCGTCGCGTCTCGAGCGTGCAGCAATAGCGAGCCATCGTCAGCCTGCTGCGGCGGTTCGCCTTCGCTGATCGGTACCCAACTGAGGGCCCGCAGATTCATCACGGCGGCACCCGACTTGTTCACGCAAGCGATTTCAACCGTGTGGTCTCCCGGGCGATCCAAATAGACATCGCCGACGTGAAAGGATTCGTAGCGATACCAACTGTTCGTGGGAACGAGCTGAACGGGCAAAGCCGACTCATTGACCCGCACTTCAATTTCAGAACCAGGGATCTCAGAACCAGGATTGCCAGCGTCCTCGGTCGCTGGTGGTGCTTGCAGCGAATACGTCAGCAGCAACCGGTATCGCCCAGGACGTTTGGCGGAGAGTGTCCAGCGGACCCGTTCGTCCGCATCGGTCCAAAATCCGATGCGTTGATTTAGCCGCTGGGATTCCAGTCTAGCCCGTTGTCCGACCACTTCCGCAGTAGATGCGGCGAGCACGATGCGACCATCGGGAAAAACGCCGCTAGTCGCAGCGAGTTCCAACGCGATTCGACGGGGCAACTCGGGTTCATCAGCAGCTCCGGACGAATCGAGGGAGGACAGCGAGATTGTTCGCTGCGATCCGTCTTGGCTGATCTGCTGAGCCAGCGCTTTGCCAGACCAAAACGGCGTTCCCGCTACCGCGCGAACGACGTGCGGCACGGAATCGGGCAGTTCGATCGCGGCAGGTGATCGCTCAAGTTCCAGTTCGGCCCACCCGGTGCTCGGATCGAGCTGAATGGTTCCCCACGGCGCGCGGATAACCGTTGGCGAATCGGCCGAGGCGGACGGAGGGGCAACGAACCCAAAGGCCAGCAGAGCCACCGCGCATTGATGTATCACGGCCCGAAAAGCAGCGTGCCCAGGCGGGCCCCACCCGTGAAGAGTCGGCATAGCGGAGTCCACGCAACTATCGATGGGTTGAAGCATAAATCGAAGTCCGAAAGGTACGGAAAAATAAACGTTGATTCCCGACGAAGGAAAACCGGGTCACGGCGACCATCCGGGCGGCAGGCTCAACGACCAGACTTCGGCGGACAACGGTTGGGCATGCCCACCGGCGATCCACAACCGGTCGCGAAAGACGAAGGCCGAATGCTCGTGTCTGGCCTTCCACTTTTGGTCGCTTTCGAGCCGCTGCCAATCGCGGCCGT
>SKZY01000400.1 GCA_007127095.1 Planctomycetaceae bacterium | reverse complement strand
TCGGCGCGATCAACCAGTAAAACGGGGTGACGAACAACCACAGCCACTGGTACCAAATGCCGCTCAACCCGCCACGAAACGTCGCTGCGGAAACCGTCACCGCCTGGTCCGAGGCGGTGCCAGTGCCGAAGGCGTGCATGATCATCATGCCGCTGCCGAAGCGGCGCGGCATGAAGAAATCGCTTAGCTTCGAGACGCCGCGACCGGCCCAGACGCCGAGCAGCGTCACCCCCAGCAAATAGAGAATGACGACGCCAATGTCGATCCAGCCAGGAGGTTCGCTAGGACTCATGCCAAATCAGCGCCTGGCGGCTTTTCCCCGCAAAGAAGTTCTCTGATCGCCTCGATAATCGCGCTGTTGTCCGCATCGCCCAGCCCCAGTTGCTCGGCGGCTTCCAGCAACCCCTGATGCGTTTCGCTCAGCGGCAGCCGGCGTCCCCTGGCCTGGGCGGCGGCGATCATCAAGCCCACATCCTTCAGATGCTGGCTCAAGCGGGCCTGGACCGAAAAATCCCGCCGTACCATCTTGTCGCCCTTGTTGTCCATGGTCCGCGAATAGGCCGGGGTGTTTCGTAGAACACCGAGTGTTGCTTCGGCGTCCAAACCGAGCGCTTCAGCGAACACCAGGCCCTCGGCCAACGCGGCACGATTCAGGCCCAACACCAAGTTGCTGACCAGCTTCATTTGTGCGCCGCTGCCCGGCGGGCCCGTGCGGATCGTGGTCCCCGCGACCCGCTCCAAAAGATCGCGGCAAGCGGCGAAGGCGTCGTCGCTGGCCCCCACCAGCGCCGTCGCCTCGCCGCGGAGCGTCTGCTCGCTCGATCCCGACAGGGGGGCATCGACGTAGGCGACGCCACGCTCCGCCAGACTCGCAGCCAGTCGCGACGTTTCCTGTGGGGAACCTGTTGTTGTGTCGAGCAACAAATGGCCTGGACGCAGAGCCCGGCCGAGCCTGGTCAGCATTTCTTCGACCGTGGCGGTCGTGTAGAGACTGATCAGCACTCGCTCGCATTGCTCCAGCGGATTGTCCGACCAGCGGGCGCCCGCAGCCAGCAACGGCTCGGCCTTGGCTCGCGTGCGGTTATGCACCACCACCTGGTAGCCGCCATCGATCAACCGGCGGGTCAGCACCGTGCCCATCAACCCCAGGCCGATGACGCCGACCGGACTCCCGTTTCCAGCACCACCGGCCATTTCCCCCGGATCATGCATCGTCATTATCGAGTTTATGCTTTGTGAGTGGTTAATTAACTCGAGCAACAAGTCCTGCTCGCACCGCGTGGTACAGCCCGCCAGCTTCATCGGCGCGAAGCCAATCAAAGAGGCCGACCCATTTGATTCGTCTGGGACGGCCCTTCGTTTTCTTCAATGCACTCAATTCAAACCGATTCTTCCGTATTTGGGGAAGATGTCCGGAGACGGGAAGCGTTCTTCTGGATGGCCCTCTGTGTATTCCTCCCGTGGCACCGCATCATCGGGCCAGTTTATGGGACGGATGCGAACAATCCTTCCGGGACGAATGCCCTCAATGATCTGGTTCACTTCCATGCGGATTTGGATCCCGCTGCTGCCCAGTGGGACCTCTTTGTCCTGCTTCATCACGTCCAAAATGGATCCCGAGTTGGCCACCAAGGAATGCCTAACGGTCCCATACTGATGCTTCAAATTCGTTTCGGACGCAGCGACCTGTCCTTTGATGCCCTGCTGGAAATCGGTATAGAGGGAGGGGTCCATGCCGCCAAACAAGGTCGCGGTCACTGTGGCGCTGCCGAACTTACCGTATTCGACGGAATCCACCCACGCGGGCATCCAGCGGCTCCGGATCAGCTCTTGATGAACCTTGATCTGATGCTGCGTGGCGCGCTGCATCGCCGTCTCATCCAACCAAATGTCTGAGACATGAAGCCGATTACCAACACGGCGTTCCCAATGACCAGCCGGTTTCCAGGCGATTGCCAGATAGACGGCCTGACCACCGAGGGACTTCTTCCCTTCGGCAGGCCACAGGCCTTCGGCGATCAAGTCTTCGAGACCGAGCTTTTCGCGACCGCGCCAAAAAACGGTGGCCGCGTCGATGCTCATCCGTTGTTCGCCTTCCTTGCCCTCACTATTATCCTTGGGTTCAAGACTGCCTTCTATCGGCTCGCGACTGGCCACGATCATCCCTTGAAGGTTGCGCATCGACTCCACTTCCTTCAACTTCCAAACCTTGCCCTCTCGGAGACAGAAACTGGGCTCGTCCTCCAGCAAGATGGCATGGTTTTCGCCAGGATGCGTGACGCTTGGCTGCGTGACGACGGGCACCGAGGAAAGCTGAGGATCTGGCGGCAAGTAGAATCGTCCATGCAGCATGGTCCCCAGTGGGATATCCCTGAGATCGGCGGGAGCACCGTGAAAACGCACCATGCCATAGGGGAGCAAGGCAAACGGGCACGGGGCCGTTGAGTGAAACAACTCGCCGCCGGTGAAACGCAAGCTACCGCGGCGGTTCGCATGGTCCACAAACACGAGTTGGCCCTGGTAGGCTTTCGCCTTTTCTTCGGGCGGAAACTTGCCCAGCTCAGGGCGGAATGGCTCATCCGCGACCGTGGCGGTCGCTGTCAACAGCGAGAGCGACAGGCAGAAGGTTGTGACTAATCTAAAATTTGCGGTCATGGCAGGCAAGCGGTTAGCGGTTGGGAGTAAGTGGCATACACCTAGAAGCGAGAAGCTAATAGCTAATAGCTCCTTACACTTCGATCACCGAATTGCTGTCGCCGAACTGGTCAATCTCAACCCCCATCCGCTGGGCCATCATCAACAGCAGGTTGCTCAAATGGGAACTCGGGTTCGCCGGGCGGCTGCAGAGCCGGTAGTGCTCAGCGGGTTGGTCGAGCTGGTAGCCAGCGAAGTGACCTTGGTTGAAATCGACGTGGCTTCCATGCTTCAGCCCCATCGCAGAACCGCCGGCCAATACCAGCGGCAGGTTGGCGTTGCCATGGCCGTGACCGTAGGCCATGCCGCTGCCGAACAGCGACATCGTTGAATCGAGAAGCGGTTTGCCGTTGACGTCCTTGGTCTGGTCGAGCCGGTCGAGGAAGTAGCTGTACTGCTCGATGGCGAAGGTGTCGTAGTTGGTCAGCTTTTCCATGTAGCCGATATCGCCGCCGTGGTGGCTGAGCTGATGCCGAGACTCAGTGATCCCGATTTCAGGAATGGCGATGGCCTGGCCTTCGCCTCCCATGCTGAAGGTAGCCACACGAGTCACATCGGTCTGGAAGGCGAGCACCATCAAATCATAAACGGTGCGAAAATAATCGCCCGCCATGGTTTGGGCGATATCGCGGTTGGTGCGTTTGCGATCGGCGTCCGAGACGTCGGGCAACGGCGTGTCGAGCCATGTGTCGGCCCGCCGCGCGCGGATTTCCGCCTCACGGACAGACGTCAAGTATTGTTGCATGCGTCCCTTGTCGGCCGCTCCCATCTTCTGTTCGAGCCTCCGCACTTCGGCAAGGTTGTCATCGAGCACGCTCGCCTTGCGGCGCAAGGCCCTCCGTTGGGCAGCGATCCCGCCTTTTGGCTCCGCGAACAGCGACGCGAAAATTTCACTGCATCGACGCAGCGGCGGCAGCCCGACGCCATCGCTAGTCCAAGCGAGCGATTCCTGGTTGATGGCGATTTCCATCGACGCATAACGCGTGTGCTGGGCGGTGACTTCGGCTATCTTTTGGTCCACCGAAATCGTATTGCGATCGGTGGGTCCAAGCTTGCCGCCGGTCAACCAGATCTTGATGCAGTTATGATGGTGGCCGAGACCTCCCGGATGATGCAAACCGCTGATGGGTGTAATGACATCGCGATGCTTCTCCAGAGGCTTCAGCGACCGAGAGAACTCGTAGTCCCTGCCGGGCGTGGTGATCTGGTAGTTCAGCGAATGGACACCGTTGGCCAGGTAGATGAAAGCACTGCGCCGCGGCGATTCAGAGGCTTCCGCAGCCCGCAGCGGAGTCATGCATTCCAGCATGGGAAGCGAAATGCAAGTACCCATCGCACGCAATGCATGACGACGGTCGATCAGCCAGGATTGGGATAGGAAGTTCATTGGGAGGCCTTTAGCCGTTAGCGGTAGGTCGTACAGTCTGCCGAGCGATGCTTTGTTTCTCTACGTGGGAGAAAATGATTAATGATTAATGAAAAATGGGTGGAAATGCGGTGGTTAGTTTTTCTCTGGACGCGATAAGCTCTTTCAGGACGATCGCAAGTTTGTGAATAAAGTCTCTCTTGCTTTCCGCTGCGCAAGCTTCGGCATGATTGGGAGCTGGAGACGTTCCGGAACGCACAAGTTGTCCAGCGATGTGACGACCAAGCCGACTATCCGGCAATGCATCGACTGCTTTACCAACTCGAACAAGCGGTCTTCAATATCTGCACTCTTCCGCGCCGACTCCCCCCCTCATTTTGCATTTTTCAATCTCCATTACTTACTAATCATTCCCTCTTTGATTCATCTCTGCCTCATTAACTCAGACAGCGCCACCGCACGTACTATGTCTTGAACGCCGTAGTGATTCTCGTTTGCTTCTTGCACGATTAAATCGATATCGTCCTGGTCATCGATGGTGAGGACGCGGCGAAGGGCGTAGGTACTCAGGTGTTCGATGAAAGCACGTAAGAACTTATCGCGGTCTTTGAGTAACAATTGTTTGAAGTGCTTGGCATCGCTGAACTCACGACCGTCGGGCATCACGCCGGACGCATCGACCAGTGGATCTTCACCCTTACCACCTTCGACTCGTTCGCGTGTGCGCCATTGACCGATGGCATCGTATTGATCAAAGGCAAACCCGAGTGGATCGATATTGCGATGGCATGCCGCGCAACTGGCGTTTTGAGCATGAACATCTAAGCGTTGTCGAATCGTTACTTTGTCACCTTCTGGCGGAACCGGTTCGATCGGGTCGACGTTGGCTGGCGGCGGTGGCGGGGTTTTGTTGAAGATCGCTTCGCTGACCCAAACACCGCGATGCACGGGGCGATGGCGAGTTCCGTCGGATGTCAACCCGAGCACCGCCCCCATCGTCAGCAGACCACCGCGACGATCCTCTGGCCTTAACGCGACGCGCTGGAAGCTGCCGGCCTTTGGCTCCGGTAATCCGTAGAAATCGCAGAGCCGGGCGTTGGCCATGGTCCAGTCGGAATCGATGAACTCATCAATCGGCCTGTTCTGCGCGAACAGTTCGCGAAAGAATTCGATCGGTTCGTTGCGCAGGCTCGCCTCCAGCCACGCGTCGTAGGTCGGGTAGAGGCCCTTGTCCGGCGGGAACATTCCGAGGCTGTGCAGTTGGAGCCACTGCCGGGAAAAATCCTCGG
>SKZY01000378.1 GCA_007127095.1 Planctomycetaceae bacterium | reverse complement strand
TCGCGGCCCCGTCTGTTGGCTGCTGGCTGCTCGTCTGCCCAGGAACCGACTGCTGGGGGATCGTCCCGTCCGGGTCACCCAACCAGCGGGCCACGCTGTTCAAGATCCGTTGGCTGACCTCCTGACGGATCTCCTCGGTCAACGATTCTCTGGTCACTTCGGGGCGATCCTGGCGAGCGATGCTGCGTAACATCGTCCAGAAATCTCGTCGGTCCTCACAGGCCTCGATCATCGGTGCGGCGACGATCAAGCGGATCAGTTGTTGTTGGCGATCCAAGCTCCAGATATAAGCGACCCGGCCGTTACGCTCTTCTTGGGGCAATTGCAGGAACTCGGCCAACGGCAGCATCTGATCGTTCCAGGTATCGCTCGGGGCGACGCGGAAGTGTTTGCGAAATCGAGCTTCGGTAGCGGCGAAGTCGGCGAAGGTCATCGGCAGCGTCAGCACCTGGCGTCGGCCTCCCTCAAGATACGTCAACTCGTAGGTCGGCCAATCCTGCTGCGGCGCCGGGTTGCCCTCCAGATCGAGCCCCGCCTCCCATTCGGGGCCCGCCGCGGGATCGTAGCGGAACAGTGGATAGGCACGGGACTCGACCGCCAACTTCGATTGGTGCGTGCTCGCCTCATCGGCGATCCCGTGTTCGGGCTGGCAGGGAGCGTAGAGGTTGAACAAAGCGGGGCGACGGGCTTTGAGGCCTTGAATGAACCCCTCGATCATATGATTGGGATGTGCGATCGTACTCTGCATCACATAGGTCGTGCGGTGCGCCATCGCGATCAGCCCGATTTCCTTACGGACCTCCTGTTTCCCCGGCCTCGCCTGACCGTAGGGCGCCATATCGGAAACTTGGCTAAAGAACCCGGCGGTACAGGCTTGGCCACCGGTATTCGAATAGACCTGCGTATCCAGAACGACCACCTTGATCGGTTTTCCCGACATCATCGCCCGGGACAAGTTTTGGAAACCGATGTCGTACATCGCGCCATCGCCGCCGACGGCCACCACCGGCGGGCAAAGGTCCCATTCATCATCGCTGAAATCCTGCCAGCTGAAGCGGCTCAGATCGGGCTCTTCCGCTCGGGCATCGTCCAGCAACCGTTTGGCCTGCCGGATGGAGCGAAAGCCGTCCGCCATTTTCGCCATGTGTCCTTCGAAGGCCCCCATCGCCAGTGAGGCACTGTCTTGAAACAAGTGGTTGGCCCAGGGATAGGGATAGGGGTTATAAGGGTAAGTGCTCCCCCAGACCGACGAGCATCCGGTGGCGTTCAGCATCCCCATCGCCGCCCTTCCCTTGCCGGTCGTCCCTGCGGTGTAGTTCCACTTCAACCGCTTCAATCGGCCGAGCACATCGAGGACCTTCGTCAACCAGTCTCGGTCCAACGCTTCGCCACCGGTCGCTTGCTCATAGTGCCCGGCGATGCGAGACAGGGTCAGATCGCCGCCATCACCTGCGGCTAACAGCGAAGCGATCAGTTCGGGTTGGCCCAGATCGATTTCATGAATCAGCTTGTCGTGGACCTGGCGTTCCAACCTTTCGATCAGCGATGTCAACTCCGCCACATGCCGTTCGACTCGCGGTCGCATCAGGGCTTCCACGGTCGCGGTGAACAGGTGCAGGATCGTTTTTTCACCACAGCCCAAACAGGCCCCATCGCCGCTGGCCATCGCCGAGTAGTTGCGTTTATCGAGCAGCAACGTGTGCAGCGCGCCGATCGCATCCTCGATACTTTGGATCCGCAGGAAACGCTCGGGCGTATTCGGCAGGTCTCTCCAAAAGTCCCATTGGTCTCGCAATCGCTGAACCGCCTTGGCGTCCTGTTCCACCGGACGCAACGCGTCGTCGTTGCAGACCTCGACGCACTCCATGCAACCTTTGCAGGCATACGGATTGACGGTGATGCTCAGCAAGCCACCGTCGCCGGCCGTTCGCTGTTCCGGCGTGGCGAAGTAGGGGTCCGAAAGTGCGAATTGAAAATCGCCCAGGCCTTCGGTGAACCCGCGAAACTGATCGGCCAACGTTCGCTGTTGGGAATCGTCCGAGCCGGAATCGCGGATCGTAGCCGTGATCGCTTGATCCAACAATTGGCGGGTATCTGCCGTCGGCTCGGCCGCTCGTAGCAACTCACGATAACGCGGTTCGAGTCGTCGGACCGCGGGGCGGAGTTGATCGACCGGTTGCCCGCGTTGGTCGAGTCGACGGATCACCGTGTCGAAGATCGAAGACAACTCGCTGACGAGCCCTGGGATCGCCGTATCGGGACAGGCTGTGTAACAGCTACCACAGGCCGTACAGTTCTCGGCATTCCACTGGGGAAATTGGAAGCGGATCGAAGTCATGTCGCGAAACAGCGAGGTCACCGCCGGGATCGTACTCATCCCGATGAAAGGATCAGCCAGGTTGTCATTCCCTTGACCACTGGCGTAGAGCGCGCCGGTCTGTTCCCAAAAGCGGTGAGTATCGCTCAGCGGTGTCGCGCCGGTCGGCTGGTCGCGGAGCAAGATCGGCAGGGCCGGTTCGGCTCCCGCTTTGGCCTTCGATTCGGCCGGTTCGGCGAAATTTTCATAGCCGATCGCGCGGACCTCATCGAATCCCCGTTTAACCACCTTGAGGTTCTCGTCGACGACACGGGCTCCCTTGGCACCGAACTTACGCGACAACTGGGCTTCGATCGCGGTGATCAACTCGGCCTCGTCGAGCCCGGCTTGGCGGGCGATCGCGGTAGCCGCGAAGAAGGCGCCTTGAAAGGCGATGCCTTGCATTCGCAGTCGCAGTTCCGGGTCGCTGGCCTCTTCTCGCGCGATGCGGAAGGCATCGAGCGAGAACAAGCGAATTTTTTGCTCACGAATCGTTTTCCGGGCCGCCGGTGGCAAGTCGGCCCAGAACGCCTCGGGCGAGTCATGATCGCTTTGAATGATGAAGCAACCGCCCGGCTTCAATCCCGTCAACGCGTTGGTATGACGGAACACATTGGGGTCTGGCGAAAGCACCACATCGACATGGATATAGTCGTGATTGACCCGGATCGGCTCCCGCGCCGCCGACAGATAGAAGGTCGTCGGCTGGCCCTTCTTTTCCGAACCATACTTGGGATTGGCTTTGATGTGATACCCGAGCAGATCGTACAGGGTAATCGCCAAGTTCTTACCGGTGGTGATCGCCCCCCAACCGCCGATCGAATGCAGGCGGACGCAGATGCTGTCGGCCGGCATCAGATTCGGATTTTCCGAACCGCGAACCGCCAACTGCTGGACGTGAGGGTAAGCGTCGAGGATCGCTTCCTGACGCAGACGTTGCTTGGGTGTCGCCGGTGACGGGCGTACGAAGTCGATCGACAGGTAGAAGAACTTGTGCCGAGGTCCCTCGTCGAGCATATTCTCCACCGCACCGATCAAACCTTCCGGCTGCAGGTCGCGGCTGCCCATGCCGAACGAGGCCGAGTAGATGGCGGGAGCGTCATCGCTGCGAGCGTAGCTTTCGAGTTGGGGAAAAGGCGTTTCTTCGGCGGAACGACCGTTCTCATAGCAACGACTGATCAATGCCCGGATCTCCCGCACCAATGGCAGGTCGATGGCCAAGGGCTGGTCCAACCGCTCGAGCACGGTGACGCCGCGCTTGCCTTTCAGCAGGCGGCTGAGCAAGTCAGCGGGAAAGGGACGCCACATCGTCAGATCGATCACGCCGACGCGCAAACCGCGCGATTGCCGTAGGTAATCGGCGACCGCTTCGGCGGTCCCCAACCAGCTGCCTTGGCCGAGCAGCAGATAATCGGCGTCGTCGACGCGGTAACCCGTCACGCGGGCATGTCGGCGGCCGGTCAGCTGGGCGTATTCCTCCATCGCCTGATCGGCGATCTCAGCGATGTGGTCGAAGAAAAACGGTCGCTGCGCCGCCACACTCTGCATGTAAGCATCTTGGTTCTGAACGACGCCCACCATCAAACGGTTGTCGACGCTCCACAGTTCGGGGATGCGTCTGCGCTGCGGGCCATAGATGATCTGTTGCGCCGGTGTCGGCGTCGGGATCATGTCGTCGGGACGCCCCAGGTATTCGGCGATCAACTCGCGTTCGGGGACGCGGACCGAATCGATGACATGGGTGGTCAAGAATCCGTCCTGAGCGATCACGCCAGGGGTCAACGCCAGTTCGGCGATGCGGTGGGCAATGACGTTCAGGTCCGCCACACATTGAGCGTCCTTGGCGAACATCTGGAAGAAACCGGTATCATCGATGCAGTGATAATCGTCGTGACCGGCGTGTACATTCAGCGTCGCCTTGGTCATCGCCCGGGCGCCGATGTTCAGGACATAGGTCAAGCGTTTGCCGACGGCCGCGTAGAGCGACTCGTGCATGTAGGCGACCCCTTGCCCGGAGGAAAAATTGGCGGCTCGCAACCCGGTCATCGACAAACCGGCGGTGACCGCCGCCGCGGCGTGTTCGCCTTCCGGTTCGATGAAGATCAGTGGGCGACCGGAAATATTGAGATGGCCACTGGCGGCAGCCTCCGCCCAGTACTCGCCCATCTGCGTCGAGGGCGTGATCGGATAGGCGCCGGCCGCATCGGTCGACTCCCGCTCGCAGAGGATCACCGCCGAATTGCCATCCAACGCGGCGGCGTGACCGGGGTATTTAACGGCGGGCGGTGCGGGGTGGGACATCGCAAAAACTCGCGGGTAACGGACTTGAAAATCGACTCGGTGATAATCGACTCGGTGATAAAGGGGTGAGCGATGATCACTCAGGTGGGCGCATCCGGCAGCGGCGATCGACGAACCACCTTGACCGCCGCCGGGCCCTTGACCGGTCCCCGCTGAGGATCGACCCACACGATTGCACCGGTGGGACAGCGTAAGGTGGGTGTGCGATCGCGGACACGTTCCGGAGCGACGATTAGCGGCAGGTTGTGCCGCATCTCGAGGGCCCCGTCGGCGTCGGCCACGCAACGTTCACAGGCGGTGCAAGCGACTTGGCATTCCGCCAAGATTTCGTCACCGGCCAATTCGGACCGGCAGGCCACCCACAGCCGCTGATCGATCGGTTGCAACGAAAACAGCTCTTTGGGACAAGCCTCCACACAAGCCCCACAAGCCGTACAGCGGGCCTCGTCGACCACCGGCAGTCGCTGGGCATTCATCTCGATCGCATCGAAATCGCACGACAGATAACAATCGGCCAACCCCAGACAGCCCCAGAAACATCCTTTGCCACCTCCGGCGACCAACGCGGCTGCCGCACAGCTGGGCGTCCCTTGATAGCGGGCGTGCCGACGAGCCACATTGTCACCGCCGGCGCAAGCCAAGCGGGCGACTTGGCGGACCGCCGATCCGGCCGCGATTCCTAAGTAGGCGGCGAGCC
>SKZY01000236.1 GCA_007127095.1 Planctomycetaceae bacterium | reverse complement strand
GTTGCCGGGACAGGATTCGACGGCCGCCGTGACCGCGCGGTCGGGTTCACTGATCCGGCGATCGAGCTCGGCGATGCTGGTCGGGGCGGGACGAGTCACGTGGCAATCCCAAGATGATCGAACTGCGGTGGCAATGCAGATTGCTGAAGTCTACCAAGGCTCGCGGATGGTGCCTGTTCTGCGGCAGGACAGGAAACCGATTTCCGCTCGCGGTGTCAGTTCGCCGAGAAGCCGACTTCGACCGTCTTCCACTTGTCGATGGCAGCAGCACCGCCGGCGGCTTGGCCACCGGTGACCAGACGCATCACCCAGGCGTCGACATCACGGAGCACTTCGCGGACCATTTCGTCGTCAACGGTATAGCGGCGGATGTCCATTCGCAGTCGCGCGGTGCTGATCAGTTCCAGGTCGCTGGCAAAGTCATCGGCGGAAACCTGCGGGTTGTCGATTCCCAAGGCCCAAAAGTGATCGAGCGTCCGGGCGACCGCCAGGTTACTGAGCAGTCCGCCACCACGCGGAAAACGACCTCCGAGCGAGACGCAGCCGGCGAAGGCATCGGCATGTCGCAAGGCGATCCGACGGGCCATCGTGCCGCCTGCGCCGTAACCGGCCAGAAAGACGCGATCGGGGTGAACCGAATATCGCTCGCTCGCTTCATCGATCGCCTGGAAGATGCCATCCTCACAGCGGGCGACGGCGGCGGGCGAGGTCGCCCAATCGAATCGGTGTCCGGCTGGATCGATCGAGCGTGAGCCGCGAACACCGACCGCCAAATAATTCTGGATGCTGATGTGCGGCATCACCTGAGTGACTTCGTTTTCGTTGTGGCCGTTGCCGTGCAGCCAGACGATCAGCGGATAGCGGTAATTGGGCTCGTAAGAGGCCGGCAGAAAGAAACGCCGCGGGCGATCGATCGTCGGCGACAGGTGCGGCAGCGTGGCGGGCGGTTGGGGGCGGGGGCCCGGATGGGTTTGATTGGTCGGGTGAGAGTGTTGGGATTCGGTCGATTGCTGGGGGTCCGATGAGCCGAGAGAAGAGAGTCGATTCATGATTCATTTCTCGGGGGATGCGGAGGCGGGACGAGACGTTCGATCGACCTTCGCCGACGCCCGTCACTTTCCCGACCGTGTCACTCTGCGAGCCACGTTTTAAGTCTGATGCCGCTAGAGTGTCAACTCCGTTTCCCCTCGGCAGAATGCTAGCAAAAGCTTCGTCCGACGCGGCGATCACCGCGGTCGGCGGCGATGGTAAAGCGATGTGCGGGAAAAAAGTGTCGGGCCCCTTTTGCGAGGAACTCGCCCTTCGGGTGCTTCGCACAAAAGGTGCCAGACACTTGTTTTCCGCTCGAACTTAAGCAAGGTGCGGAGGCGAATCCAAAAAAACGAGCGCCCTGTCGATCGCTGGGGGCGGCCAGACCGGTGTCTCGATAATTTCGTCACCGACGAAAACGGCGAGCTACAATCCGTTGATCGGGTCTGTCCCGTCGGCTCATCCCACTTCTCGTATTCCTCCACTGCCCCATGTGGCGAACACTGCAACCGGTGATCGATTCGCTGTTCGTTGGCCCCGTTTGGCCCGCGTCGGTGTTGTTGCTGTTGGTGTTTGTCTACGTCGGACTGTCGCTGATCACGTCGTTCGATCTCGGCGGTACGGGTGGCGACGGGGTCGAGATCGATTGGGACGCTCATGGTTGGCAGAGTCTGGGCGCGGCATCGTGGCGATGGTTTCATCTCGACTCGATCCCGATCGTGGTTTGGTTCGGTATTTTCGCTGCGTTTCATTGGTTGTTGGCCTACATCCTTTGGCACTCCTTTGACTCGTCGCGACACGAACCGACGTTTTTGGTCACGGTGTTGTTGACGGTTCGCAACGGGACCATCGCGGCGTTATTGACACGATCCGTCACGGCACCGCTGGTGCCCTATTTGGCCAAGCGATACGGCTACGAAGACGAATCTTTGATCGGTTCCACCGCGGTCGTCTCGTCGGGCCAGGCGACATCGACTTATGGCCAAGCCAAATTCAATACCGGCGGCGCGCCGTTGTTGCTGAATATCCGCACCACTGGCGACTCGATCGCCAAAGGGTCCGCGGTCCGCATCGTTTCTTATGAACCGGTAAAACGTGTTTACATCGTTACGCCGGAAGCCGATTTCCCCGCAACCGTTTCTCCTGACGAGGCGTCAGTACGATGATGATCCTTCTGCTCGCACAGTCCAATGCCGCGATTTACGGCATTTTGACCGTCATTTTGTTGGCGGCCTTGGGGCTGATGCTCGCGGTCTACGTGAGCCTGTTCTATATCAAGGTCGGTCCTGACGAGGCGATCGTAAAGTCGGGTGCTGGCGGGCTGAAGGTGGTCACCGACGGTGGCTTGTTGCGGCTGCCGTTGGTCCAGCACATCGAGTACATGGACCTGACGCTGAAGAGCTTTGAGATCGCTCGGCAGGGGGCCGAGGGGCTGATCTGTCGCGACAACATCCGGGCCGATATCAAAGTCGCCTTCTTCATCCGGGTCGACAAAACGACCGAAGAGATCAAGGAGGTCGCCCAATCGATCGGGCCGAAACGCTGTAGTGAGATCGATACGCTGCGGGAATTGTTCGACGCCAAGTTCAGCGAGGCGTTGAAGACGGTCGGCAAACAATTCGATTTCGTCGATCTGTATGACAAGCGAGATAAGTTCAAGGACGAGATCCTGAAGGTCATCGGCACCGACTTGAACGGTTACCGGCTCGATGACGCGGCGATCGATTATCTCGAGCAAACCCCGCTATCGCTGCTGAACCCGAACAACATCTTGGACGCCGAGGGGATCAAGAAGATCACCGAGTTGACGTCGACCGAGAAGATCAAGGAGAACCAGTTCACTCGCGACCGCGAGAAGACACTGAAGAAGCAAGACGTCGAAGCGGAAGAAACGATCCTCGAACTCGAACGCCAACGGGTTCAAGCGGTCGAGAAGCAACAACGCGAGATCGCCGAGATCCAGGCTCGTGAAAAGGCGTCGGCCGACAAGGTTCGCGAACAACAACGGCTCGAAGCCGAGCGGGTGCGGATCCAGACCGCCGAGGAGATCGGTATCGCGGAGGAAAACAAGGAACGGCAGATCCTGGTCGCGCAGCGGAATAAGGAACGGACCGATGGTGTCGAACTCGAACGCGTGCAGCGGGATCGCCAGCTCGAGGAGGTCGAACGGTTGCGACTGGTCGGCGTCGCCGACGTCGAGAAGCAGAAGGCGATCGAGATCGAGAACCGGAACATTCAAGAGGTGATTCGCGAGCGGGTGGCGGTCGAGCGTTCGGTCGTCGAAGAGCAGGAACGGATCAAGGACACCGAGGAAAAGGCGGGGGCCGAGCGGCTCAAGTCGGTCCAGATCACGGCGGCGCAGATGCGGGCCGAAGAGGAGTTGATCCGCCAGACCAAGGCGGCTCAGGCCGAGAAGGAAGCCGCGTCGTTGTACGCCGACAAGGTTCGTGTCGAAGCCGAAGCGCGGAAGGACGCGGCGGAAAAAGACACCGCCGCGACGAAGATGTTGGCCGAAGCCGAATCGGCGAAACAGGCAGCCGGCGGGTTAGCTGAAGCTCGGGTCCAGGAGGCCAAGGCGGCTTCATTGGAAAAGGAAGGTACCGCCGAGGCGAACATCCTCGAGCGAAAGGCGGTTGCCGAGGCGAAGGGGATCGAGGCCAAGGCCGCGGCGAATCAGAAACAGGGGATGGCCGAGGCCGCCGTGTCGTTGGAGAAATACCACAGCGAGGCGACCGGCATCACCGAGAAAGCCGAAGCGATGAAGCAGCTCGACAGCGTCGGCAAGGAGCACGAGGAGTTCAAACTGCGGCTGGAAAAGGACCAGAACGTCGAAATCGCGGCGATCAATGCCCAAAAGGGGATCGCCGAGAGTCAAGCCGGCGTCGTCGGCGAGGCGTTGCGAGCGGCACGGATCGATATCGTCGGTGGCGACGGCCAGTTCTTCGACCAGATCACCTCCGCCGTGAAGGGCGGCAAGTCGTTGGACCGGTTCGTCTACAACAGCCGCGTCGCGACCGACATCAAGGAGACGTTCTTCGACGGCAACGCGGCGTACTTCCGCGATAAATTGCTCGGCTTGGTCGAACAGTTCAACCTCAGCACCGACGACATCAAGGACCTCTCGATCGCCGCCTTGATCGCGCAACTGATGGGCGTCGCCAAAACCGACGACATCCGTGGCCAGTTGAGCAGTCTGCTCGGGATGGCGGGGACCGCCGGAGTGGCCGACCAAAAGGTTTCGCAACTGGTTATCGACGCCCCCAAACCGACCGTCACGACGACCGCCAACGGGAATCCCAAAAACGGGAACCCGAAAAAGGGATAATCGCCGATGGCGAGCGAACACGATATTTCTGGGGGGACCTATGAGATCCTCCGCAATCGTCTCCGCGACGCGGCGTCGGTGCTTCGAGAACGTCTGGCCGGGCTAAACGAAGCCCGTGCCGAGGTCTTCGGCAACATCGAAACGAAGTTGCTGGCGACCGAGCGGGTCACCACCGAGCACAATTGTGTGCCTCGCGACCTGATCTCGATCGGCGATCGGTTTTTGTTCGGCTACAACGTCCAGTTCGGACTGAAGACCGAGACCCATCTCGACGATGTGTTGGCCTGCTATCGTTTGGACGGGCTGGAGTTCCATCCCGAACCGCTCGATGCGCTGCTGAAGGATGACCGCTTCGCATCCGATTTTGCCGACCTCTATCGATTCTATAAGGAGACGTCGTTCAGTCGTTTTTTCGCTTCGGGGCCGTTCATCTATTTTGTCTTCCGGGTCGGACGGACCGCGGCGGATATCAAAGTATTCAAGTGGCGACATTCGGCGGGGACGTTCGAATACGTCGATAACCGCAGTGAACACGAAGTGGTATCGCCGCCACAGCACGAGTTCGTCTGGAAGCGGACGACCCGCGATCAGCACCGCTACGGGCGCCACCCGCACATCTCGATCGAGGACCGAGTCTTCGTTGAGACGGTCGGTGGCGACCTGACGGTCAAAGTCGAAAACAACACCGAGAGTGGTGAAGGGATCTATGCCGAAACGGTCGAGTCGGCCGATCAGACGCTGGACGATGCGGAGATTCATTACGCCTCGCTCGGCAATCTGGTGTTGCTAAAGATCCGCCCTTATCTCGAGCAGCAGTTCCGCTTTTTGGTTTTCAATGCCCGACTCAACACCGCGATCCGGATGGACGAGATCGAGCACGCTTGTGTGATGTTGCCCGACGACCAAGGAGTCATCTTTCCTGGCGGCTACTACCTGCAGACCGGCGAGTACAAACGGTTCGATCACGGCTTGGAACGGATGCAGTTCGAGCGGACATTGCCGGCGTCCAACGGAGAGGATTACTTATATCTTTTTTATCAGCGTGAAACGGGGACTTATATCCAGTTGAGATACAACCTGATCCGCCAAGACGTCGACACTCCGATGATCACCAGCGGGCAGGCTTTCTTTAATGACGGCGAGATGGTGGCTTTTAAGGCTCATGAGGAGCCGCAAAAGCACCACGCGGTACAGATTTGGCAAACGCCGTTCACCGGGCCTGATTATGTCCCTCAGAGTGACACCGATTCCCTGTTATTCAAGATCGGCAATCGGGAGTTGGTCCGCGCCATGGCCGAGTGTGGCGAAATCTTGCAGTTGATCGACAAGGACGACAATTACGAGGGATTGTACGTCGACCTCGGCAAACGTTGTGGCGACGTGTTGGACAGCTATTTCTGGATCGCCAACGAGGAGACGGGGAAACTCGATGAACCGTTACGGACGGTTCGCGATGCCGCGTCGGCTGCGGTCGAGGAATTCGAAAAGGTCGTCCGCTTGCGGCGTGACACCCAACAGCGGACCGCGGCGGTACGGTCTGCCGTGGAGTCGTTGATCAAGGAGATCGAACGAGGGCGGTTCGACCGGATCGATGACTTTGTGGAGGCTTTGGCAAAACTTCGTGAGCAACGCGGTCACGCGATCGGGTTGAAGGAATTGCGGTACGTCGATCTCGACTTGGTTGCGACGCTGGAACAACAGACGGCGGACCAAGCGGCGCGGATCAGTCGCCGTTGTGTCGAATTTTTGGTGACGCCGGGGGCACTCGACCCGTATCGCCAGCGGGTCGCCGAGGCAGGGGAGGCGGTCGCCGGGCTCGAGCGGGTGACACAGGCGAAGGAGTTGCAAGAGACGATCGACAAGGCGGCCGCGCAACTCGAGATGTTGACCGAGACGGTCAGCAATCTTCAGATCGAGGACACGACCAAGCGGACCGAGATCATCGACACGATCAGCGAGGTCTTCGCGTCGCTCAACCGCGTCCGCAGTTCGCTCCGCGCCCGGCTGGCGGACTTGATGAGTCACGAGGGTCGGGCGGAGTTCGCGTCGCAACTGAAGTTGCTCGAACAGACTGTCAACGGCTATCTCGACGTCTGTGACACGCCCGAGAAATGCGACAGTTACCTAACGCGGTTGATGGTCCAGCTGGAGGAACTGGAGGGGCGGTTTGCCGAGTTTGACGAATTTGTCGGCGAGTTGTCGCAGCGACGTGAGGACATCTACACGGCGTTTGAATCGCGGAAGCTGCAGTTGGTGGAGACGAGGAACCGCCGTGCGGAGTCACTCGCCGAGTCGGCCAACCGGGTTTTGCAGGGGATCACATCGCGAGCGTCCTCGCTGAAGACGGTCGACGAGATCCTGGCTTATTTCGCCTCGGACCTGATGGTGGAAAAGGCCCGTAGCGTGATCGGCCAACTGCGAGACCTTGACGATTCGGTTCGGGCCGAGGAACTCGAGAGTCGACTCAAGACGGTCCGCGAGGACACCGTCCGGCAGCTGAAGGACCGTAACGAACTGTACGAGGACGGCGGCGATTCGATCCGGATGGGGCGTCAACGCTTCGCCGTCAATCGCCAGCCATTGGACGTTACAACGGTCGTCCGCGATGGCGTGCTTTGCCTGCACCTGACCGGCACCCAATTTTTTGAACCGCTCAACGATCCCGACTTGGTCGCCGCCGGTGATCTCTGGAACCAGGAACTGATCAGCGAAAACGGCGAAGTCTATCGGGGAGAGTACTTGGCCACCGACCTGTTGCCGGTTTGGCGATCGGGTCCGGGGCGATCGGCCGTGGCGGAGCCGGATCTGAAATGGGTCCAGGGCCAGATCGCTGGTCGGTTTTCCGAAGGTTATGCCAAGGGAGTGCATGACCATGACGCGACGTTGATCCTGCAGGCGTTGGTGCGACTCGACGGCCAGATCGGACTGCTGCGGCATCGGCCGAGTGTTCGGGCGGCGGCGGCGCTGTGGTGGCAGCGACTCGTTTCGAAACCGAACCGCACGGCGTTGGCGGGATGGATCGGCGGATTTTCGCACTTGGCGCGTGCGTTTCCGGGGGCCAGGCCGGCGGTGGAGTTCCGTCACCGGTTGGCCGAAGCGGCGTGTGACCCGAGTCACGGTGACGGGCAATGGCTGACGAATTTCGACGCTGTGACGGCTGAAATGGTGGCTGACTATCTGTTCGACGTGTTGACGACATCGCCAGGAAAGCCGGCGTTCAGTTCGGTGGCACTCGATTGGTTCGAAACGTTTTGCGAATCGATGACCAGTGAAGACCGCAAAAGTTGGGTGCATGACGTGCTCAAGGCGAATCAGTCACGGCCGTTGGAGGCATTCGTATTGGCCCGCAACTGGGCCGATGCGTTTCTCGCCGCGCGAGCGGCGGCGTCTGGCGATGATGACGACCCGGCGGTCGGCTATCGCGACGAGCTGGGGTTATTGATCATGCAGGACGGGATCGCTGACGGGCATCTCGTCTCGGCACCGGCAGCGGTGCGGGTCGGCGGCTTGGCGGGGGCGCATCGGCGGATTCAGGGCGGCGAAATGGCGGTGCATTACCACGACTTGGTCGAACGGCTGCGCCTGTACCGCGAACAGGTTGTGCCGCGATTCGTGAAGCTCGCCGAGGCCAAACATCGGGTGCTAGAGGAATCTCGTCGGGAGCTGAGGTTGGGCGAGTTTCGGCCCAAGGTGCTGTCCAACTTTGTTCGCAACCGGCTGATCGACGAGGTCTACCTGCCGCTGATCGGAGACAATTTGGCCAAGCAGCTCGGGACGACGGGTGATACCAAACGGACCGATCGTTCCGGGTTGCTGCTGCTGATCAGCCCGCCCGGTTACGGCAAGACGACGTTGATGGAATACGTCGCCAACCGGCTGGGCGTCGTCTTCATGAAGATCAACGGCCCGACCATCGGCCATGGCGTCACATCGCTCGATCCGGACGAGGCTCCCAACGCCGCATCGCGAGAGGAAGTGATGCGGATCAACTTGGCGCTCGAGATGGGTGACAATGTGATGCTGTATCTGGACGACATCCAGCACACTCACCCCGAGTTGCTGCAAAAGTTCATTTCGCTGTGTGACGGCACGCGGCGGATCGAAGGGGTCCGCAATGGCCGAACGAAAACCTACGACCTTCGCGGCCGCCGTTTCGCGGTCGTGATGGCCGGAAACCCGTACACCGAAAGCGGCGACCGCTTCCAGATTCCGGATATGCTGGCCAACCGTGCCGACGTCTACAATTTGGGCGAGATCATCGGCGAATCGGCCGACGCTTTCGAGATGAGTTATCTGGAAAACTGTTTGACCGGGAACGAGTTCTTGGCCCCCTTGGCCGCTGGCGATCCCGACGATGCCCGCACCTTGATCCGCGCCGCCGGCCGCGATTCACTCGAGGGGATCGACTTGAAGGGGAACTGGTCGGGCGATCAACTCCGGTCGATGTTCGAAGTGCTGCGGAAATTGCTGCGGGTTCGCGACGTCGTGTTGAAGGTCAACCGGGCCTACATCCGCTCAGCCGCGCAGGCCGACGCTTATCGGACCGAACCGCCGTTCAAGTTGCAGGGGAGTTACCGGAACATGAACCGGATGGCCGAAAGGGTCGTTCCGGTGATGAACGATGCCGAATTGGCGTCGCTGATCCGAAGCAGCTACGAGCAGGACGCCCAGACGCTGACCACCGATAACGAAGCGAACTTGTTGAAGTTGAAGGAATTGACCGGCACGCTGTCGCCGCAGGATCGCGAACGCTGGGACGCGATCAAGTACGCGTTTGTCGAAAACGTCCGCATGTCGGGGATCAACACCGAAGATTCGGCCGGCCAGGTGCTCCGGCAATTGGCGTCGATGCGTGACGGCTTGGAGTCGATTCGTCAGGTGATCGCCCGCGCCGTGGCCGGTCACGGCGAGGGTGCTGAGCAGCGGATGGACGAGCGTTTTGAAACATTGCGAGGTGGCCTGTCGATCACCGGCGATCGGTTGGCGACGGTGTTGGAAACGACCGCGAACGAGCTGAAAGCGATCACGCAGCGGCAGGTAACCGACCCACCGCAGCAACACGTCACGGTCCAGCACAGTGTCCCTCGAGTGATGTTGGACCTCGTCAAGGGCCAATTTCATTTGATGCAGCAGTGGCTGCGTCCGTTGTTGGAGAGCACGACGGGCCAGGGGCGAGAACTCGGTCAGCTGCGTAGCCAGATCGAGGAATTGCTCCGCGACTACACGCGGCTGCAAGACGAGTTGGAGTCGGCCAGCGAAGACTTGTCGAGCGAGGATTGAGCTGTTTGACGGTCGCAGCCGGCGAATTGCGGTCGCCTCCGGGCCGGCCTCGAAAAAGCCAGCGGACGGGCCCCGCCGCGCTCGGGTCGCCACTCGGATCACCGCTCGGGCGTACTTTCCGGCTTTACGGACCGGGAACTCCGGGCTATCGGAGGGAATCAGAGTTGAACGCCGTTGTCGGCAACTAGACGTTCGACCTATGATTTCAGGCTACGGCGAAAAATGACGACGGCCAGACGATTGTCGGTCGACGGCAGCGGCGACGAACTTCTCGGCGGTGAAAGCGATGTCGGTGGTAGCAGCACAAAAGATACTCTGCGTAGGAAAGCCCCTGCGTCCGACCGACGTATTCGCCAATCGGTTCGAATTGGTACATGTCGATTCGTTGCCGGCGGCCCTCGATCAGCTTTCGGAGCAACGGTTTTCAGGTCTTTGGATCGAACCGGACAATCTCCCCGAGACGGGGCAACTCGCCGGCTTGATGCTCAGCAACACGATGCTGAGCGACATGCCCGAAGGGGTGGCTTTGCTGGACGAACATCATCGCGTGCTGTGGGCCAATCGGCGGCTGTTGGAGTGGTGTCGCCAGTCGAAGTTGACGCCCGGGGCGTCATTCTACGAGCTACTCGGGAACCCCGAGATCATGGGTCCCGATTTTTGTCCCTTCCATACCGCAATGGCGACCGGGATGGAGGCGAGCAGTACATTACACGACGCGGAAAATCGCTATTTTCAGGTTCATGCCGCCCCGATTTCGACGATGGGTCCGTTGGCCGATCCGACCGATGACGAGGAGGCCGACGGTGGGCAATCCGATCTGGGGGCGAGCCGGACCGAAGCGACCGCAGTCGATGCCAATGCGGGGCTTCCGCAACATCTGATCGTGACGGTGGGCGAGATCACGGAAGAGATTTTGCAGCAGCAGAAACTCGCCGCGATTCACAAGGCGGGACGTGATTTGGCCGATTTGCGACCGACCGAGATCTTCATGATGGAGGTCGATGAGCGGATCGAGTTGCTGAAGGAAAACATCCGTCACTACCTGAGCGACCTGCTCAACTTTGAAGTGATCGAGATTCGCCTGCTCGAACATGCGACCGGCAATCTGGTGCCGTTGTTGAGCGTCGGGATCGACCAGGACGCCGCGGATCGGAAACTGTTCGCTCAGCCGCGGGGCAACGGGATCACCGGATATGTCGCCGCCAGCGGGATGAGCTACATCTGCCAGGACGTGGTCAACGACCCGTTGTTCATTCCAGGAGTCGCCTCGTCGAAGAGTTCGCTGACCGTACCTCTGGTGTTGCACGATCAGATCCTGGGGACGATCAACGTCGAGAGTTTTGAGGTTGAGGCTTTCCGCGACAGCGATTTGCAGTTTTTAGAAATTTTTGCCCGAGACGTCGCTTTTGCGCTCAATACGTTGGAATTGTTGGTGGCTCAGAAGGCGAATACGGCCCAGCAGAGCTGCGACGCGATTCACAGCGCCGTGGCGTTGCCGGTCGACGAGATCCTCAACGACGCCGTCAACGTGATGGAAGGCTACATCGGGCACCAAGGTGAAATCGTCGATCGGTTGCGGCGGATTTTGCAAAACGCCCGCGACATCAAGCAGACGATTCAGCAGATCGGCCAACGGATGACGCCGCTGGAGGCCGTTCCGGTCGGGTTGCAATCGAGTCAACATGCGTTGTTGAGCGGCAAGCGGATACTGGTCGTCGACGAAGACAGTTCGGTCCGCGACGACGCCCACCGTCTGCTCGAACGCTACGGGTGCATCGTCGAAACCGCCCACGAGGGCAAAGAAGCCGTGATGATGGTCCGCGGCAGCGGCGGAGCTGGCAGTTACGACGTCATCATCAGCGACATCCGCTTACCTGATTTCAGCGGATATCAGTTGATGTGTCGGCTCGGAGAATTGATGGAGCGGGTGCCGATGGTGCTGATGACCGGGTTTGGCTACGACCCCGGTCACTCGATCGTCAAGGCGCGACAGGCCGGTCTGCATCCCAAAGCGATCCTGTTCAAGCCGTTTCGACTCGATCAATTGATCGAAGTGGTCGAGACGATTTTGGAAGTGAATCGCAAGTAAGCTGCTGTTTGAGCTGGACACGCTCGAGGCTCTGTTCGAAAACCCTTCACAGAGCGCCTGGGCTGGACGAAAAGGGTCAGCGGCACTCGACGATCGCCGCTTCGACCAAGTCGATCGCTTCGCAAGGCATCAATTCGACTTGGCCGATCCTGGTCGGCAGGACGAATCGGAGTACCGAATGAGCGACTTTTTTGTCGGTCTTCATCACCGGAATCATTTCCTCGGGGGCTGCATCGGGCCAGCTTCGGGGCAAGCCGACCGCAGCCAACAGATCGTCTTGACGGGTGACGAATGCATCGTCGACCAGCGATAGGGAACGGGCCAAGCGGGCTGCCATCGACATGCCGATCGCGACGGCCTCGCCGTGGGAAAAGGCTCCGTAACCGGCAGTCGCTTCGATCGCATGGGCAAACGTGTGGCCGTAATTGAGAATCGCTCGGCGGCCGGAGGTTTCTCGTTCGTCGGCGGCTACCACGGCAGCCTTGATCTCGCAGCTGCGGCGAATCGCATGAGTGACCGCGGCGGGATCACGGTTCAGCAACGCCGCCGCGTTCTGCTCTAGCCAGGCGAAAAACTCGGCATCGTCAATCACCCCGTATTTGACCACTTCGGCCAAACCGCCGCGGTAGTCACGGTCGCCGAGGGTGCTGAGCGTGCTGGTATCGATCAGAACCAGGGTCGGTTGCCAAAAGGCGCCGACCATATTTTTGCCACCCTCAAGATTGACACCGGTCTTGCCCCCCACGCTGCTGTCGACCATCGACAGCAATGTCGTCGGGACTTGGATCAGCCGGATCCCGCGGGCATAACTGGCCGCCGCGAATCCGGCCAGGTCGCCGATCACCCCGCCGCCGACGGCGATCACAACACTCCGCCGGTCCGCGCCCTTGTCCAGCATCCAATCCCAGAGTTGGCCGAGCATTTCGAGTGATTTACTGACTTCGCCGCTGGCGACGTTCGCCAGATCGCAGCGGCACCGCTCCGACAATCTCTGCGACAGCGGTTCGCCCCAGCGATGAGCGATCGCCTCGTCGCAAACTACCAATGCGTGGGTCAGATCGGGAACTTCCGCCGCGATTTCGTCAGGGATCGCATCCCAGAAGTCGGCTGCGATCATGATCGGGTAGCTGCGATCACCCAAAGCGACCGCAATCCGCTGGACCGACTGTTCTGGCCCGTCGAGTGAGGCGTGTGACGTTGCCACCTGAGCGGCCTCCTGGCATTTGATCGGTAGGAAGTTGGCGATTGATCAAGAAAGCCGACGCCGCGAAACTATCAAATCTGGCTCCGCTCGCGAAGCACCCCGTTACAGGCTGGAAGAGAATCTTGACCTACCGGGCACTTGGCTCTATTCTAAGGTCCAAGGTAGTCCTGAGTCGGATTCACCTCCCACCGAATCACACCCGCCTCTGTCCCCTCGGGACGAAGAACAGCGTTTTAACGCCCGTTCAGCTCGTGATCCACCACAAACCGTGTCGACGTTTAGTCGCTGCCTCAGCCGGATCGGCCGAACGCCGTTTAGCCGTTCCGGACGAATCGACAGTTCGGTCGCGGCGGTGATGACGGCTTTCGGAAAAATTTAATCACGATTTTTGATCGTTACCTGACCCTGCTAAATCGCTCCGCCAACGCATTCCCACCGAGAGATTCATGTTTCAACCGCAACCCCCGCTCGCGAATGTGTCGACGCCTCTGCGATCGACAAGTGGCTCTCGTGTGGCCCTGACCGTCGCGTTCGTGCTCGGTTGTTGTTTGCAAGCCTGGGCGGACGATTCGGCCGACAGCGTTGAATCGGCGAATCAGGTTGAGCCGGCGGTCATCGAGGTTGCCGAGCCTTCGGCTGCGATCGACGAACCTTCAACGGTAGCAGACCAGCCGTCATCCGTGTCCGAATCGGGTGCCGAAGCAGAGGAAGCGGCCGAACCGGCTTCGGTTCAAGTCGACTCACCCTCCGGCGATGAGCCGGCGGTCATCGACGCGACCCCGACCGGCCCGGTCGGGTTGCGATTTTCGTTCAGCGGTGCATCTTGGCGAGAAGTTTTCAGTTGGTTGGCGGACGAGTCCGAAATGGCGTTGCACGTTGGCGACGTGCCGCCGGGCAGTTTTACTTATTCGGACCCGAGCGTTTTTTCGGTCGACGACGCCATCTCGCAGCTGAACCTGTTTCTGATTCCTCAGGGTTTCACACTCGTTCGTCGCGATCAATTGTTGTCGGTGATCAGTCTGAGTGATCCGCGGAGTCTGCAGCAGCTTGACGCGATGGCTTCGCTGGTCGGTTTGCAGGACCTCGACGGGCGGAGCGAGCACGAAATCGTCAAATGTGTTTTTCCGCTGGGAGAGATCAACGCTTCCGATGCGACTTCCGAGTTGCAGCCTTTGATGTTGATGAGTGCCCCGGTGGTTTTACCACGTTCGAATCAGTTGGTGATTACCGAGACGGTCGGGAAGATCAAGAGTGTGATCGAGGTGCTGCGTGCCTTGGAAGTTCCCGCCGAATCGGAATCGGTGCAGCGGTTTGATCTCAAACATGCCGACTTTGATACCGTCATGTTGGTTGCCCGATCTCACCTCGGCTTGGGGATGGGTGACAGCCAAGGCACGGACATCAGCATTTCGAGTGACATTTCGGGTCGACGCTTGTACGTCAGCGGATCGGCCGCGCAGGTCGATCGTTTCGGTGAATTGCTGAAGGTGCTTGATGTTCCTGACGAAACGACCGCGCCGGTCACCGGGATGGTCCTTCGCTCGCATCGGGTCAGCGGCGACAATTTGCAGAGCGTTTATGAGGTGCTGCAGACGATCCTGGCCGGTAAATCGCTACGCTTGTCGGTTCAGCCGAAGACCAGCAGTGTGATCGCTTTGGCCGAGCCAGATGTGCATGAGGAGATCCGTCAGACGATCGAGGAGCTACAGGCTCCGGCGGTCGAGTTTGCCGTGATCGACCTGCGATCGCTCGATCCTTATTTCGTCGTCACCTTGATCGAAGAGATGTTCGAAACGTCGTCGGAATCGCGGCGGGACCGTGGTGACGAGGATGATCAGGCGATCCCGGCCCCCAAGGTTGATGCGGACGCCGGAAATCGTCGCCTATTCGTTCGTGGAACCGAGGACCAGATTGCTCAGATCCGCCAGGTGATTGAAAACCTCGATACGCGTTCGTCTCGTGGTGAATCGGCGCGGGTGATCCCGCTGCGTCAGAATCGTCAGCAACTGCTCGAGGCCGCCACCGAGTTTTGGCGGGGCAGGAATCGGGTACAAATCGTGCCATCCCCCGAAAGCGATGGTGACGAATTACAGGTAATCGAGCGGACGATTCATCCCGATCAACCGTTGTCCGCGGATTCGGATAAGGCCTCTGATTCCGGGACGGTGCCGGTTAAGCGAGACAATTCTCGGCCGCAAGAGCAGTGGTCCGATGATACTGCTGCCGACAGTACCCCCGTGACTCGCTCTTACGTTTCGTTGACCAGCGACGACTCAGCGACACCGGATGAGGAACTCGACCGCCGACAGGGCGAGCGACTCGGGCGACACAGTATCGCTCCGATCCGCAGCCGTTTGGTGCCCCAGGGGATCCTGATCGAGTCGGATGACCTTGAGGCACTCGACGAGTTTCAGGATCATTTGATGGACGTCGCGTCGGTGCGGACGCAGATGCCTTCGCCCCCGGTCGTCTACTACCTGAAGTACGTCAGTGCCGATGACGCCGTCAAAATGTTGGCCGACCTGCTCGACGGCGGCAGTTCACTCGACGGGCCGGCTGCCGGCTCCTTGGTTAACGCTAAAGGCTTCGGTTATTCGGGACGGAACTCCTATGGCAGCTTGCTATTCAAGCGAGAGGGGATGACCACGGTAACCGCGGGGACGGCGACCATTGTTTCCGACGCTCGCCTGAACCGGTTGATCGTACAAGGGACTTCGGATGATGTCGAAGTCGTCGAGGGATACTTGAAGATCATTGACAAGGGGACGAGTTTGACCAACGTCGAGACCGCTGGTCGGACCCACATCATCGAGTTGGTGCACACCAAGGCGGAAGAGGTCGCCGAGGCGATCCGGCAAGCCTATGTCGGTCGGATTGCGACCGATCGCAATGCGGCCCAAGCGAATCGTGACGACGACCGACGACGCGGTAACAATGATCGCGGCCGTGGTGACGACGATCGTCAATCGGTAGCGGAAAAACCGACGCGAGGTCGAGAGCCTGAAATGGCGGTCGCAGCTCACACGGGAAGCAATTCGGTGATCATTACCGCACCGGATGCACTGTTTCGCGAGGTCGAAGCACTTGTCCAATCGATCGACCGCGGCAGTGAGCAGTCGGTGGAAGTAATCTCCGCCTCACCCGGCGTCGACTTAGAGACCATTCTCAGCACTTTAGGGGTCGAGGATTCGTCGAACAATCGGCGGCGTGATCGCGGCCGCAGGAGCCGATAAATGAGCGTTCGAACAATGAGCCGTTTCACAGACCGCGGGCAAGTCATCAGGCCACTGCTGACCGGCGTTTTCATCCTTTGCCTCGGCGGGGGCCTATTCGTTCCGAGTGAAGCCGCTGCGCAGGCCGAGTGGGTCGGACGCCTCGATTCGAACCGCAATGGGTATCTCGAGCCGAGCGAGATTTCAGGACGGGCTCGTTCTTTTTTCGAACGCTTCGCCGCTGATTACAACATCAACCTCTCTCGCCCCAACTCGGTTCGGCGGATGGAGTATGCGGCTCGGCGGTATATGGAGCGTCGCGACCGAGACGGCGGAGACGATCAGTCGCCGTCCGTGGGAGAGGGTGTTCGCGGCTTCGAGCCCGATCCGTCACTGCCGTTGGTTCCAGGGTTTGACGGGGTTGAGATCAAGTACCCCTACAACTCGGATGACCAGCAACAGGCCGATGAGCTATTGCGGCGATATGACCGTAACAACGATGGCTATCTCAGCGGGCGAGAGATCGAGCGAGTCCGCTGGTCAGGAACCCCTTGGGAAGAGAGCGATTTAAATCGTGACGGTAAGCTATCGCGGATGGAATTGTCGCAGCGTTATGCTCGGGAACGGATCTTGGAGGAACGCGAATCACAAATGATCGTCCGTTCGACGACTTCGCGAACCGGCAGCTCGAGTGACCAGAGTGACACCTCGACACGTCGAATCGATCGGAGATCGCGTGGAGGCGATCGCGGCAGTCGTCGCTTGGCCTACTCGATCTTACAGCGATACGACCTCAATAAAAACGGCTACTTGGAGCCTCGGGAATTGGACCGCGCTGGTTTGGAAATCGGCAAAGCCGACTTCAACCGGGACGGAAAAGTCGACCTGAACGAACTTGCCGAGTATCTCTTTGAAGAGATGGAGCGGGAGGGGAACGACCTATCGGAACTGCTGCCGACTTGGTTTTTTGAGCGAGACCTCAACAACGACGGGCAGATCGAGATGTCCGAGTTCACGGACAATTGGACCGCGGAGCGGGCGGCGGAGTTCGCCTCCTACGATGCTGACGGAGACGGGATCATCACTGCCGACGAGTTGCTGACCGCGAAGCGAGTCGTCGGTGGCGGCTATGTCAATGATCAGGCGATGGTGATGTTGCCCAGATCGATCGTCGTTTCGGAGATTCAGGTCGATGAGGACGTGAAGATCGGTGAGTTGGCTGTTCAACTTTCGATCACTCATACTTATGTGGGGCAACTCGACGGCTATCTGATCGGGCCCGACGGCGAGCGGATCGAATTGTTTGCCGGGATCGGCGGCAGCGATGATCATTTCGAAGAGACGATCTTCAAAGACAGCGCGGATCGAAGCATCACTCGCAGCAGGGCGCCGTTCCGGGGACCGCATCAGCCTGGTGGAATTGCCAAGCGGCAGAAGGGGCTCAGCCACTTCCATGGCCAAGAATTAAAGGGCATTTGGCAATTGATGGTCCGCTCGAGTCGCAGCGATCGGGCCGGCGTGTTGCATGGCTGGTCTTTGGTCGTCACGCCTGATCAAGACAGTGTCGATCGACTTGGCGAGTAGGCCAGCACCGGTCGTTCCT
>SKZY01000472.1 GCA_007127095.1 Planctomycetaceae bacterium | reverse complement strand
TTACGGCAGTTCGATCGTCGACAAAGCCAATTTGCCGTCACTCTCGGTCATGATCACACCGTGAGCGTCGCCCAATTTGGCCAACTGGACGACACCGGTCAGCGAATCGACCTGTTCGAATGGTAGGCCAGCGGTGCCACCGCCGCGGACCGGTTCGGTCAATTCTTCCTGGTTAGCGACGTTGGCGGTATCGATCTTCATCACGCCGCGGGCGGTGTTGGTGACCAACATGAACGTCTTGCCATCGCGATCATAAATGATCATGTCGAGCGGTCGATTGCGGTTGCCGAGTTCGGCGACCGTCGTCCCGCGGACCTTCGCACCTGCTTGCAGCGAATCGAGCGAAAATCGGACCAATGGCGTGCAGGTGAATCCGGCCAATAGACTCGGCTTGCCGTCGATGTTGATCGGGATGAACGCCCGGATGGCGGCGTAGTCTTCTGATCGCCCGTGGGCCGCGTGATAGATCTCGATGTTGGCCGAAGAAGCCTCGTCGCGGAACGGGAACGGGATCTCGCGGACCGTCGAGAGCGGTGAATCGCCACCCAGGCCGGAAACGAGCACGGCGCCGTCGGCATAAGCCAGATCGGTTATCGATTCGAGCCGTTTGTTGCTGGCCCGCCGGCCCTCGCCAGTGACCTTGTCCTCAGGAGCATCCGCGAGCGTGCGAGAGGCCGCCAAGACCTTATCGAGGTTGATCAACTTGGCTTCACCATCGGTATTGACGCTTGCCAGAGCGGGTTGGTCGCCGACCGTGATCGACAACAACAATGTGCCCGCTTCGTGATCGATCGCCATGTCGACGACGTTGATATCCGCCGCTTCGCCGCCAGCCGTTTTGGCCAGAGCCGCTCGTACGTCAGCGATCTCGTACTTCGCCTGCTGAGGATCGACGGCGGCAGATGGACGATACGCCTTGGTATCGATCGCATGCACAGTCGCCGCTTGGGGGTCGCCGACGAACAGGATTCCGTCGGGGCCGAAGGCGAGCGGGCCGGCCGACGCCAGTTTCAACGGTTGTGGTTCCAACCCGTAATGATCAGCGGCGGTGGCCGGATTCACCGCTAAAATCGTCGCAGCGGCAATCAGCGGCAAGCAGCGCCGCATCGTTCGTGTGCGCGTCAACATCTGGAAACTCCTCGGGGACGGAATAAACGGCCGAATCGACACGATCCGGCAATCCCCGAAAATTGTACCGCAAGCCACAGGCGGATGAGCAAAAATCGCCACACTCAACCGGCGGGGCTATGACCCCATCGGCGATTCGTCGCTGAGATCACCCTCGGTGATCAGACGAAACCCTTTGCTGCCGAGCGTTTCCATCGCCAGTTCGGTGTTCTCGACCATGATCGCGATCGCCGGCCGCCCCGACGGCAGGTTGATCAGCGGATAGCACTGCTGGATGTTGAGTTCGGCTTGCAACAGCGCCGTACAAATTCGAAGCAGCGGTTGTGGGCCTGCCGGTAATTCGACACCGACCAGATCGGTCTCGATGATCGCCAACCCGGCCCGCTCGAGAATTTCACGCCCCCGCTCATAATCGCTGACCACAAACCGGACCACGGCGCACTCGGCGGCATCGTTGATCGACAACGCCACGACACGGATCCCGGAGCCTTCGAAGCGGCGGAGCACTTCCAGCAATTGACCGACGCGGTTCTCCAGGAAAATCGTGAATTGTCGGACCGACGGAAAGTTCCTTCCGCGCACCATCGCACAACTCGTTCCGGCGCCCTCTTCAAAGCTCATGGTGGTCTCGTCGTGATTGCTAACGGGGCGGCAGCCAGCCGCGAACTCGGGACCGAAGCCCTGGTAAGATCGGGATCGACCCGCCAAGTTTAGGCTTCAGGAATTAACGCGGTCAATTCGGCAGACCAGGCGGTTCGCCAGATCGCCGCACCGAGGCGATCGAAGATCCGAGCTGAGACGGGGAACAAAGGCGCAGATGAACGGACAACCACACGAAGCGGCGGCGGAGCCGGGACTGTTTCGGCTGACGGTCAGAGTCGGATATCACGAAACCGACGGCCAGAGGCGAGTCCATCACGCCAATTATCTCAACTACTTCGAGCGCAGCCGAGTGGAAATGCTGAGGGCAGCCGGGTTCGATTACCGGCGGTTCGAAGACCACGGGCTGATGCTGGTCGTCACCGAAATGAACGTCCGCTACAAAGGAGCCGCTCAGTTCGACGATCTGCTGCGGGTCACAACCCGCGTTAAAGAAGTCCGTGGGGTCCGGATTCGCCACCACTACGAAATCGATCGCGATGGCGAATTGCTGGTCGCTGCCGATTCGACGGTCGCCTGCGTCGACCGAACGGGCCGAGTCCGCCGTTTGCCAGCGGACTGGGTGGAACGGTTTCGTCGCTAGGCATCACTCATCGCGGATCACTCGTGGCGGATTACTGGCTAAACGATTACGGCGCACCGAGCGGAAACGATCAGGCGAGCAGCGTTTTCATCGTCGCGACCAGCGACTTGACCGCGTCGACACTGTGGTCAAAGGCGGCCCGCTCCTGATCGGTCAACTCGAGTTCGATGATCTTTTCGACGCCACCGGAACCGAGTACGACCGGCACGCCGACGTAGTAACCGCCGACGCCATATTCTTGGTCGCAGTAGGCGGCGACGGGGATCAGCCGCTTCTTGTCGCGAACGACCGCTTCGACCATCTGGGCACAAGCCGCGGCGGGCGCGTAATAGGCGCTGCCGGTTTTCAGCAACGAAACGATCTCGGCACCGCCGCTACGCGTCCGGCTGACGATTTCCTCCAGCCGCTCAGGAGCGATCAACGACGTCACCGGAATCCCGCCGACGCTGGTGCAACTCGGCATCGGCACCATCGTGTCGCCGTGACCACCCATCAACAGCGCGCTGATATCCTCGACGCTGACGCCCAATTCCATCGCCAAAAAGGTCCGATAGCGAGCGGTGTCCAAGACTCCCGCTTGGCCGATCACCCGCGACGGGTCGAATCCCGTCACCGTCCACATTTGTTGAACCATCGCGTCGAGCGGATTGCTGACCACGATCACCACCGCTTCGGGGCTGGTCACCTTGATCTGACCGGCCACGCTGGAAACGATCTTGGCGTTGGTGCTTAACAAATCGTCGCGGCTCATCCCAGGCTTCCGCGGGATCCCGGCGGTGACGACGATCACATCGCTGCCGGCGGTGTCGGCGTAGTCGTTGGTGCCGATGACGTTGGAATCAAACCCCATGATCGGCGAGGACTGCATCAGATCGAGCGCCTTGCCTTTTGGCATGTCTTCGGTCTGGGGGATATCGAGCAGCACGATATCGCCGAGCTCCGCCGCGGCGCACCAATGCGCGCAGGTGGCTCCGACGTTTCCGGCACCGATGATCGAAATCTTGGCTCGACGCATGGTGATGAATCCTTGATTGCAGGGGACATTGGTAGGGACCGAGCGGGAAAAGGTGTCAGGCACCTTTTGTGCGAAGCACCCGGAGCTCCCGGAGGGCGAGTTCCTCGCTAAAGGTGCCTGACACCTTTTCCCGCACATCGGTAATCAGGTTGCAGAACCGCTATCGTCAGCTTCCCGCCCCGGCGGTCAAGAGGACCCCCGCTCATTCGTCCGACCAATCGAGCCGCTCAGGGCGGTTCTGACGACGAGCCTGTGCCGCAGCATCCTGGCGGCCCGTTCGATAAACCCAACCCGCGGCGGCGACCAACATGATCATCGCAGCCACAGCCGCAACCCGCCCGATCAATGCCACACCTGCCGGATCCGCGGCGGTCGGTTCATCGTCGATGATCCGCGACGCCATGATCAGCGGTCCGAACTGATCACCGCCACCATGCCGCCGCATCAGGTCGCTCTCATAGCTCCACAAGCGATACAAAAATCCTTCGACAACCAGCCGCCGCGAGACCAGCGCCACGTCGCTCCGCGTATCGGCCACGCCATCCGACTCGAGCCGCCTGCGGAGTGATTCGGGTAGCGACAACGCGACGATCGAAATCGGATATCGATTGACGAACGTCGCCGGTTCCGACTCGCCATCGGCCGGCTCGATCCGAATCATCAGGTCACCCAGGTCGCCTGAGGCATCGATCTGCCAATAATGATCGGTGTCCAACCGCTGACGCATCGCCGGGTCGGAAACGGCCACCCGCGTGAGCCGGACCGATTGACAATCGATCCGCAGCCGATGACCGATCCAGCGGGCGGACTCCTTGAGCAGTTGACCGGCATCGATATCACGAGGCGCTGGCCGTTCCCTCGCCTCGACCCGCGCCGCCGACCGTAACAACGCATAAAACGACTCCCGATCAGCCGCTGACAACGATTTGCGATCACGAACACGGATCGACTCGATCAGCGCGGCATCGAAACCGTGTCGGGCGAGCAACGCCCAATCCGCGGAAGCCACCGATTCGGCGGTCGGGTACCAGGCCAATCCGGGAGCGGCCAACACCGTCGGCCGGCCCGCAGCGATCAGCACACCGGTGGCGGCCGTCGGTTGATCGAGCTTCGCCGAGCTGCTCGCCCCAGCCGCCGACAACCAGGCAGAAGGGACGTTGCTGGTCAACACATAAACCGTCGAAGACGCCGCGGCATCATCCCCAGCATCCGTCCGGACCTCGACGCGGTAGACGGCGGGAAACTCCAACAAATCTGCCAGCTCGACCGGCAACTTCGCGCCGGCGACCGCAACCACTCGGCCGCGGATATGGACCGCGTCACCGATTTCGGCATCGCGCCGCGGCGGGTGAAACTCCGACCCGTCACCATCCACCGCCGTCCGCCGTAGACTGCTGCCGGCCAATCGATTCACCTGAAACAACAGCTTCGCGACCTCAGCCAATCGCTCCGCGTCTTGAGGCTGCCGCAGCCAAGCGGCCGAGTCGGTCAACCGCTGTCGATCAAAGCCGCTCAGTCGATTGAGTACCGAAAAGCCGTCGCCCGCAACCGGTTGATCCGATTCGGGCCCCATCGGCGTCGCCAAACTATCAGCGGCGAGCGAACTCTCACCGCCCGCCGCGGTAGCAGCGTCCGCGGTACCACCATCGCTAACCTCCTGAGCACATAACCGTCCGCTGAAGAATCGGTTCGACGATCCACACGGCGGCACCGTCAACAGCACCGCAGCGGTCAGCACGATCGACCCAAGTGTCCGCCGATACCGTCGGAACAAGGTTCGCCGATCCTGATTGGGGCCAGAGTGTAACTCGGTCACGGGATTCCTGGTGGGTCGGTGCCGACATCCCGGTCACCGGGACGTGCTGCGGGTAGGGTCGAATCGTCTCCGCCGCCGAAGCCGAGGTCGATCGTCGACGGCTGCCTTCGTCGCAACGACCTCGCCTGACGACGTGATTGCCAAAACAGGATCGCGGCGATCGAAGTGCCGATCACGGCGGCCAACCCAATCAACAACCATCCGCTGGGGCCTTGCGGCTGATCGTCGCCGACCGGGGAAACCGCCGCCGACCGCTGCGGCAACTCGACGAAACCGACGATGGCCGGGGCCAGATCACTGCCGGCGGCCGAACGGTAGGCGAGGCGTTTCAGATAGATGCCGTCAGCCCGAATCATCGGCCCTTCGATCAGTGTTTCGTCGGGATCGACGGCAGCGATCGATTCACTGACCTCCGCCGCAAACAGCACCCAAGGACGCTCACTGCCGTCCAACGGTCGAACCCAAAGTTCCCAGTAGTGGTCGATATCAAACGGATTATCAGCCGCATCACGGCGGATCGCTCGAGCGACCGTCCCGCCCAGCCTGACCCGGTTGCGTAGATACGACTCGGGTTGCTGGATCAACGAAATGACACCGGGCGAAACCGCCGCGTCATCACCGAGCGATTCGACCGCCGACGGGTCGAGGAACCGATAAAACGCGATCGTATCACTCGCTTTCCACACCGATGACGGGTCGACCCGGTCGATCGCCCAACGATCGAGCGCCGCCTGCAGTTCGGTCACCGCGGGCGGCTGTCGCCAATCGTCCAACCAACGGTCGAGTTCGCCAAAATCGTCGGCGATCGACCGGTCCACTGCCGATTCCGGCGGATCGATTCCGGCGGTACGAAGCCGAGCTAGCAAGCCGAACAGCCGCTTGGCCTGCTCATCCGACAGCGAATCGACGGCCAACCGTGCCCGCCCCCGCCGCATCGCAGCATCCGCATCGACGGCCACGACACCATCCGCCGCGTTCAACGGATGCTGTGAGCCCGAAGCGGTGTCAGCGGCCGTCGGCGACCGACCCGACGACTCGGTCGGCCGCTCGATCAGCAACCGGCCCGGTGGCGGGTCCGGCGACGAAAAGAAAACCTCATAAATCCTCGGGTTGCCGGCCTGACGCATCACCGCGACCACCAACACCATCGCCAATGCCAGGCGGAACAGTCGCCGAGACGGACTGCTACCGACCGACGGCCGGTGGCGCCGGTTGTAGAGATTGTCGTCAGTCAGGCTCGAGGGAATTCGCATGGTCGATCGGGGCCGGGAAAAAGGGCATGGAGTATACTAGAACATACGTTTCGGTAGGTGCCGAAAAATCGCGACGATCGTTCTGATCGATTCCCCACGCCAGGTTTCGACGATGCACTCTTCTTTGGCAAACGCGACCCTCCTTGCTGTGCGGCGGCTCGTCGCCTGCACGGTCGGGACATCGATGCTCGCCGGCAGTTTGACCTCGTTGGCGGGCGGTGTGCCGGCGGAGGATTTCGTCAAGCAGCTCCGCAACGCAGGTTACTTCGACACCGCGATCACCTATCTCGACCGAGCCGACCAGCTCCCCGGCGTAACCGCCGATTTCCTCGCCGCGGTTCCGCTGGAAAAAGCACAAACCTTCATCGACGCTGCGGTCGCCGCCCGCAGCGGTCAACAGCGGGACGGCTTTTTCTTGTCGGCCGAGAACGAATTGAAGGCTTTTCTCGAAAATGCCGACCACCCGCGATTCTCCGAGGCTCGTCTGCAACTCGGTAATCTGCGACTCGTCCGGGCCGACCAGTTGATGAGTGCCGCCGATCCGAGCGATGAGGCACGGAAGGCGGCTCGTGAATCATGTGTCGCCGCCGCCGCAACCTTCGACGCGATCATCGCCGACCTACGAGGACGACTCGAATCGATGCAGGGCCAGCGGATCGACGCGGCGAAACAACCCGAACAGGCGGCTCTACGCGATCGCTACCGTGGCGAATTCCTCCAAGCATTGGTCCGTAGCGGCGAAGCTCGACAGATGGCGGCTCGAACCTTTCGCGATCCGGCGACCGAAGGCGAATCGCTGCTGGAGGAAGCCTTGGTGACCTTCACCGACCTGAGCGAAAAATATGACAATTACTTGCAGGGTGCCCTGGCGGTCCTCAGCCGCGGTCAGGTCGAACAGGCACTCGGCCGCGACGCCGAAGCGATCGATAGCTTCCAACGGGTGCTCGAACAGACCGACGCCGATGATTTGCGATCGGCAAAATTGCAGGCGATGGCCGCCTTGGTCGGACTGCGGATCGCTGGCGAATCGCCCAATTTCGAGACCATCATCGGACCGGCGAAACGACTGCTCGACGGCGCCCGTCCCAACGAACGGCGGTCTCCCGAATACGGCGAACTTCAAGTCGCGCTGGCCAAAGCCTACTTCGCTCAATCAGAAAGCCTGACGGCAGCCGGCAAACAGAGCGAGGCGCGGCGACTCCTCTCCGCCAACGCCCGACCACTGCTCAACTCAGCCGTCAAAATTGCCGGTGGCCACGAATCGACCGCCCGCGAATTGCTCGCCACCTTGGGCGTCGAATCCGAATCGGGAAAGACCACCGAAACGCTCCCCGAACCGAAAAGTCTCGACGAAGCCCTGGTTACCGCCCGCGAATTGATGCAGGTCAACGATGAATTGTCCAAAACACGAAAATCGTTGACCGAACGCGGTGACGATGAGCAGGCGGCGGGCGAGATCGAATCGATCGACGACCAACTCGCCACCGGCCGTGCTCAACTGGTGTCGCTGCTGCGGAGCGGACTGGCGTTGGGCGGTTCCGATGCCGATCAACGCAATCAGGCCCGCGAATTCCTCGTCTATACCCTTTATCAAAGCGGCGACCATTGGGACTCGGCCGTCGTCGGCCAATTCCTATCCCGCAGTGCCGCTAACAAACCCGAAGGCCTGCGGGGCGGTCTGCTCGCCCTCTCGTCTCTGCAAACCCTGCTCCGCGACCTGTCCGATGAATCGAAATCGGGAATCGTCCGCCAGATCGAGTTGGTCGGAGAACACCTGACCCGCACCTGGCCCGATGAACCCCGAGCCGCCGCCGCCAAAGGGGTCATGATCAAACTGGCCTTGGACGACGACCGCTGGGACGACGCCCGAGAATTGCTCGAAAAATTACCGGCCGGCGGCGAACGGGCCAGCTATCAACGGCTGATGGGTCAACTGCTCTGGAACCAGTCTCTGATCTTGAAACAAGAAGATCGAGGCGACGAAGCGGTCGCGTTGCTACCCGAAGCGGCCACCGAACTTCGCAGCGGCTTGGACGGCATTCCCGGCGAATTGGCCGGCCCCGAAGCGCTGCAAGCGGCGCTCGTCTTGGCCAAGATCGAACTCCGCCGCGGCGACCCGGTGGCGGCGTTGTCCGTCTTGGATCATGCCAAATATGGCCCAGCCGTGCTGATCAAGAAACTCGACGAACCGAACCCCGGTTTCAAAGCCGATCTCTTCAGCACCGAATTACAGGCCCTGGTCGGCGTAATGACAACCGACGAAGGCGATACCGAATCGCTGCTCGAGCGAGCCGACGAGGTGATGACGCGACTGCAAGCGACGGCCGATGGCGACGCCGAAGCGGGCGAGCGGCTGGTACGGACCTACGTCAGCATGGCCCGCGATATCCAAGATCAACTCGACGACGCCGATCCGGCCCGTCGAAAGAAGTTGATCAGCGCCTTTCAAGTCTTCCTGAACTCGATCGCCGGCTCGGCCGATAATCCCGCGACGCTGCAGTGGGTCGGCCAAACACAGATGCAGCTCGGCGAATCGTCGATGGAAAAGGGCCAGATTCGGGCGCAAGGCGATGCCGCCAAATTGATATCCTCGGCGATCAAGACGTTCGAAAGCCTGACACAGCGACTTGACGACGAGGCCCCCGCGACCCTCCGGTTCCAACTCGGCCGCGGTTATCGACTCGCCGGTGAGTACAAACAGGCGATCGATCTGTTCGAAAAAATATTGACCGATTCGCCGATGATGCTCGATGCCCAGATCGAGGCGGCGCGGACTTATGAACAGTGGGCCGGACGGATCGATCCGCGATACGCGACCAAAGCCTACGAATCGGCCCTGGTAGGGGCACGCCCCGGCGAAGATCGAAAAAACCGCATCTGGGGGTGGGGGCGGATCAGCAAATTGGTCAGCAGCAGGCCCGAATTTCGCGATACATTTTTTCAGGCTCGGTATCACGTCGCGTTTTGCCGCTTCATGATGGGGAAATCCTCCGACAACAAACGGCTGATCGAACAGGCAGCCAACGATATCAATCAGGTAGCCTCGCTCTACCCCGACCTCGGTGGTAACCAACGACGACAGGAGTTCGACCTACTGATGAAGGAAATCCAAAAGGCGCTCGGGAAAAATCCCGATGGGCTGCCCGCCCAACCGGCCAATCCGGGCTAGAGTTTTGTTCCCTCCGTTCCCTCCTCATCTTTTCAGCTTCGGGTCTCATGCGATCGCCGATTTTTCAGCCCCACCTCTCACCCAACACGTCGTCCGGTCGTCGCCGACCAGCGTCACTACCGCTGCGACTGTTGGCCGTTTTGGTGTTTTCCTGCGGTGCCGTTCCGGCGACGGCGCAAACCGACCGAGTCTTTCCCCTGACCGGGTCCCCGACCGTCGGCAAGATCACCGATATCTCGCCGCAAGCCGTGATCGTCGAATCGTCGGGCGGCAAACAGACGTTGACGGTCGATAAGATCCGTTCCATCCGCTTCGACGGCGAACCGTCCACACTGACCAAAGGTCGCGAATTCGCCCTCGATGGTCAGTACGAACAAGCACTCGAGGAATTGTCGCGGATCGATTTTTCCGCGATCCGCCGCGATGCGATCAAGGCCGATGCGATGTTCTTTCTCGCCCGCAGCGAAGCGGGAATGGCTTTGATCGGCCGCGGTAACCTCGGTGAGGCCACTCGCAAGCTGTCGGGGTTCGCGACCGCCAACCGCCAAAGCATCCATTTCTTCGGAGCGGCCAAACTGTTGGGCGACCTGGCGATCGCCAGTGGTAATTTCGACCAGGCGTTGCGGTTTTACGCGGCGCTTTCACAATCGCCGGCACCCGACCTAAAGATCGAAGCCGAATACCTGATGGCGAACGCCAAACTCCGTCAGGGGAATGCCGAGGAAGCCGAAGCCGGGTTCGCCAAAGTGATCGCGGCCGACGTCCAATCGACCGCCGCCGCCCGCTTGCAAACGCTCGCCAAAGCCGGCCAAGCGGTAACCTTCGCCCGTCAAGGCAAGGGGCAACAAGGACTGGAACAAGTCAATTCCTTGATCACGCAACTCGATCCGGGCGACTCGGAAATGGCGGCTCAAATCTACAACGCCCAAGGGGCCAGCTTTGAAGCGATCGACGACGCCGTCGGTGCGGTCCTGGCCTACCTGCACACCCACCTGATGTTCTCCGGTCAAGCCGCTGCCCACGCCGAAGCGCTTTCTCGCTTGGTCGAACTCTGGCCGCAGGTCGGTAACCCCCAACGGGCCAACGAAGCTCGCCAGGAACTGCAACAGCGCTACCCCGGCTGGAAAAAGTGACCTCGATAACCAGGTCCGACCAGACGCTACGCGAGCCTCAACCGACCGACCGCTCAAAATCGCTGCCCCCCAGGCTCGTTCCCTCCCCAATCCAAAAATAATCCCCTCAGTATTTCACCGTAGGATGGCTTTCGATGTTGATGAAGTGTACGGACCTGTTTCCGCCAAGCCCGCTCAAGTTGCTGGTCGCTGCGGTCATCTGGTTGGGCCTGGCGGTTTCGGCTCCGGCGGCGCTTGCTCAGGACGAAGCCGACGAGTTCGGCGATCCGCCCGCCGCCGCGGTCGATGATGCACCCGCCGCCGACGGTCCGGCCGCGGATGCCGGAGCGGGTGGGGCTGCGGGAGACGATGGGGCTGCCGACGCAGGCGGAACGGGACCCCAAAAAAGCCTGCTCGGTTGGACTAAAGATTCGCTCGGTTGGCCCTACGTGCTGATCTTTTTGGCGCTCTCGTTCACCCTCGTTTCGCTGTTCGTGATGAACCTATTGGCGGCCCGCCGTGAAACGCTATTGCCTCAAGAATTGGTCGATGAGTTCGAAGAAAAGTTGAATCAGAAAAAGTTTCAGGACGCTTACGACCTCGCTCGTAGCGACGAGTCGGTTCTCGGACAGGTCCTCTCCGCCGGCCTGGCGAAGCTCTCCAAAGGCTACAACAAGGCGCTCGAAGGGATGCAGGAGGTCGGTGAAGAAGAGAGCATGAAACTCGAACACCGTCTCAGCTACATGGCATTGATCGGTAACCTCAGCCCGATGATCGGACTGTTCGGTACCGTCCAAGGGATGATCTCCTCATTCCAGGTGATCGCCCTGGGCGGCGCGACCCCCAAACCGGCCGATCTGGCCGCCGGGATCTCGACAGCTCTGTTCACCACCTTGGTCGGACTCGCGGTCGCGATTCCCGCGATCGCCGCTTACAACATCCTCCGCAACCGTGTCGCACGTTTGCTGTTGGAAGTCGGCGTGACCAGCGAGAACCTGATGAGCCGGTTTGAAGATTTCCAACCCCAAGTCAACCGGAACTAAGGCTTCTTGCAATGCGGGTAAAGTCAAAGAAGGTCGACCTCGCCGAGGGCGATCTGACCCCGATGATCGATATGGTCTTCCAATTGATCGCCTTTTTCATGGTCTTGATCAACTTCGCCCAAACCGAGGCGAACGATCGGGTCGTGTTGCCCAAAAGCGTCTTGGTCAAGCCGCCCGAGGAAGCGTTGCAGTTCCCGATCGTGCTGCACGTCACCCAGGACGGCGAAGTCATCCTCGGCGGCGAAGGCTTCACCGTCGATACGCTGCGGATCGGTCTCAACCGTGAATTGGCGGTGATTCGGGCCGAAGGCAAATCTCCCGCCGACGCCAATGTCGTCATCCGGGCCCACAAGAATACCCCCGCCGGTGATGTCCAAGAAGTCATCCGTGTCGCCCAAGATCAAGAACTCGAACGGTTCGCCCTGCGGGTGAAGGAGGATCGGTCGTGAAACTTCGCAACAAAGAACGAGAGATCAAGCACGAGGTCAACATGACCAGCATGATCGACATCGTCTTTCTATTGCTGGTGTTCTTCGTGATGACCTTCAAAATCGTCGAACTCGAAGGCGACTTCAGCGTCCGAATGCCGCTGGCCAGCCAATCGAGTGGTTCCATCGATGACACCGACCTACCACTGAAGTTGAGACTCCAAGCCGATCCAGCGGGTCAATTGGCTTCGATTCGGATGAATGAAGTCGACTTGGGTGTCGACTTCAACGCCCTGCAGAACACGGTGATCAGCCTGGTCAGCGGCCAACTGCCCAGCGAAGAAGCAGGCGATGGGCCCGAAGTCGAAATCGATACCGACTTCAACCTCCGCTACGAATACGTGATCAACGCGATCACGGCGGTCAGCGGTTACAAGGAGGGTGACCAAACCGTCAAGCTGATCGACAAGATCAAATTCGCCAAACCACGGCGATAGCTCTAATCAGCAAAGTCGCCCCAGCTTAGCCAACGCGTCCTTTCGTTGCCGCCGTCAATTTCCGGCGGCGACGGGCCGATCCGACCATCATCGCCGACGTGCCCGACGTCGGACCTCCCGATGGTCTCTCGCAAGGATGCGCCCGCTTGGCCGATCACCATACCGCCGTCGCAGATAGCCCGGAATCCGATCGCTTCTCCGCGCCCCAGCCGAATCATCCGGCCCCCAGCGACACCAACCGTGAAAACGCCGCCGGGTCGCTGCTGGCCGACCTCGAGCGACGCCAAGATGATGTCCTCCTTCAACTCGACGAACTCGATCGACGGTTGACCGAAATCCTCAAAGGGTTGGGCGTGACGCTGATCGATGACCAAGCGGCAAACGTCGCCGACGATCGGGTCAATCCGGCTGAACGAGCCAAAGAAGTCTCACTCGGCAGTGGCTTTGCCAAACTGCCTGACGAACGACCGGTCGCGGCAAACCGCGACGAAGAATCCGGAACCGACCGGCAGACACGGGCCGCTTAGTCGACGAAATCGTAATCGTCGTCTGCGTCGATGGCCGCGACGTCATCACGCAGCGATTCGTCACTGACATCGCCGATAAATTCCCGCTGCTCGTCACTCAAACGGACATATCCCAGCGACCGGACAACTTCCAAAACTTCGCTGCAGGTCGGAAACATCCGCCCCGAAGATCGCTTGTAATCGTCCATCGCCCGCATGAAGTCGATCTCATCTTGACGGTAATCACGCTCGCATGTCGTCGGATCGATGTGGCGACGGCGTGACTTCTTAGCCGGCTGTACCGCCGGTCCGGTGGCGAATCGGTCAGCGGTCGCGGTCAGGTCGGTGCCAAAGTTCACTGCGGTGAAAGCCATTCTGTTCGCTCTTTTGGTTCTACGTCAGGAGAAAATCGCTCGCCCCGCCGACCGCGATCGACCGGCGGACATGGATGAATGACAGAATCCTTTCCAAAAAAACCTAGCACACGGACTAGGTAATCTAAGCATGCAGCCAAAAGTTTCCTCAAGTTTTCGTAGATCCTGTGGGGCAAAGACTGCCGGTCGTATCGATCATGACCACAGATCGGGTAGGCGGTCTGCACCGGTTGGCGCGACTGAAACGATCCTCGGTTATCGGGTGCAGGCGTCGATGCTCGTGCACCGAATCTTAACCATGGCAAGTTGTCATTCCGTCCCAGCACGAGCCCTTCCATGCGAAGACATTATTTGTTCCTGATCATCGCCAGCGCTTGCGGGGCCGTTGCCGCCGTGGCGCTGAACCGCGTCGGACAGGAACAAACCGTTGCCGGCACGACGCCCATGTCCGAAATCTTCGTCGCTTCCCGAGCGATCGACCGAAATGAACAGGTCACCGTGGCGATGATGTCACTCGAGTCGTGGCCCACCGATCGCGTCCCGCGCGGAGCTACTTCGGACCTAAAATCGGTCGAAGGAAAGTTCGCCGATCAACGGTTGTTCCCCGGCGAACCGCTGGTGCTGGCCAAACTGGCCGACTCGATCGTCGACCCACCGCCCGCGATCGCCACCAAGTCGGTACCCGTCAAGTCGATCGCCGCCGATCAATGCGTCGTCTCCATGCCGACCGACAACGGCTTACTGCAACCCGGCGACCGCGTCGATGTGATCGCCTACTTTTCCACCAGTGACGAAATCCACACCGGTGGCGTGCGGCCAGTCCTCCGCAACGTCGAAGTATTCGCTATTGATGGCAAAACCGCTCGTTCCGCCGACGGCCCGGTTTCGGATGCTGAGTCGGTTTCGCTGCTGATCGATCGTGACGACCAGGAAGCATGGATCCTGGCGACCGAGTTAGGCCGCGTTCGTCTGACGTTGACATCTACCGGCGACACGCCCACCAACCCAACCGATGAAAATGTCGCCGCTTCGTTCCTCGATTGGCTGGCCACAGCCCGAATGAAACCGACTCCCATCGTGGAGGCCCCACCACCGACACCGCTGGCGGTCCAACCACCCACAACCGAACCGAATGAGCCAAAACCCGATTCGGCCGATGCCGAAGCTGCCGACCGCGAACCGGTTCAGGTTGCTCAAGCGGCGAAGCCCGACACCAATACCTTCCGCATGCTCAAACTCCACTCCGGCGGATGGACCCAGTACGAAATTCCGATCGGAGATCGGCTGCCGATCGTGACCGACGGCGGCGATTCGACCTCCACCGCGGCAGTCCCCCGACCGTTGAACGGCCTACGTCCGGCCACTGTGACGATTCCGATCGACGGCGTGTCGTTGCCCGATTCCCCCGACCCGACATCGGCGCTCTACTAGCCGACTCAGTCGACGGGATACGGCAAAGAACACGAATACCGGCAGATTTTTACAAGGATGTGTTGTCGATGGGTCACCCAGACTCGTTCCTCCGAGTACCGAGACGATCGCTGACCCAGTGGAATTCACTCGGGATGGTCGGTCTGCTGGCAGCGCTCACAACCACGGTTGCCGCACAACAGCCGGTACAGCCGGAACCGTCGTCGACCGGCTGTTTCCAGATCCAGCGACCGGTCGAACGGTTGCAGATGACGGTTCCCAGCAGCCGCATCATCACCCTGGAAGGCAAGATCCCCAAGTTTCAACTGCACGACGAGCAATTCGTCTCAGCGACGCCGCTGGCCGAAAACCAGATCCAGTTGGTCGCTAAAGAACCAGGCAAAACACAAATCAATCTCTGGGACACCGAGGATCGTCACTACACGCTCGATGTCACCGTCACCGCCGACGCGGAGTCGATCGATGAGGTTTTGAGTCAGCAATTCCCCACCGCCCGGCTGCGGATAATGCCGCTGAAGTCGGCTGCGGTCGTCGACGGGACCGTGACCCGGCCCGAAGATATCGAGCGAGTCATCGCTATCGTCGAACAATTTTATCCCGCGGTGATCAATAACCTCCGCGTCGCCGATGTCCCCCAAGTCCTGCTCCACACCCAGATCATGGAAGTCTCGCGGACGAAGCTCCGCAAGTTGGGGATCAATTGGCGGCTGGCCGGTGACGGTTCATCCTCTCTCGGGCTACATGACTCGTGCGGGCACCCATCCTGCGGTACGCCAGGGTGTGAGACGCCGGGCTGCTGTCATCACGACGCACAGCGGAACGGCGAAAGTCACGCCGGTTTCCGAACCGGGCTGATCAGTCACGACGGATCGCGGCTGATCGCGACGTTGCGGCGAGATAATCTGGTCAAGTTGCTCGCCGAACCGACAGTCGTCACCACCCACGGTCGCCCCGCGAAATTCAGCTCCGGTGGCCGCGTACCGTCGCTCATCAACAGCGCCGGCGGTCCGGTCGCCGTCGACTATCAGCCATACGGCACATCGATCGATTTCCGCCCCTTCGTCATCGGCCCCGACCGACTCCATCTGGAAGTCCGCCCCCAGGTCAGTGAACCCGATCAGTCACGAAGCATCGACACCAAACACGTCTCGCTCTCCGCCTTCACCAGCCACTGCGTCGAGACCGCAATCGAGATGCACTCGGGACAAACCTTAGCGATCGCGGGGCTCCTGCAGTGCCGTAACGAAACCGATATCCATCGAGTCCCCGTACTCGGCAAACTGCCGGTGTTCGGCGGACTGTTCCGAAAAACCCACCATCACCAGAACGAAATCGAACTGCTGATCACGATAACCCCTGAAATCGTCGTCCCAGCAGAGAGCTGGCCCGATGAACCCGACTGGCAGATCAGTGGTACCGGCAGCAGATCAACCTCAAGAAATCAATCAACCGGTCGATCTGCTCCTGATCGTGCCCGGCGGAAAGACTGACTCGCAACCTCGCCGTTCCCTCGGGAACGGTCGGTGGGCGGATCGCGGGGATTAACATTCCGGCCGCTTCGGCGGCGACGGCTTGCCGTACCGCAGCGGCGTTGTCGCCAACGACGATCGGTATGATCGGAATCTCAGCGGCGATGTCGTCCGCCAAGATCTCCAACGCCTGCCGTACCGTGACGGCGAACCGCCGGACCCGCTCGCGGCGCTGCGGCTCTTCCCGAACCGCGTTGACACCCGCCAACGCCGCAGCGATCACCGCGGGCGCGGCCGCGGTGCTGAAGATCAACGGCCGACAAAAATTGATCAGATAATCGATCACCGGCCGCGGCCCAGCGACGAAACCGCCCTGCGCGCCGATCGCTTTACTAAGCGTTCCGATCCGAATCGGTACCCGCGACTTGACTCCCAACGCGGCACAGGCCCCGGAACCGTCTTCACCGAGTACCCCGGTTCCGTGCGCTTCATCGACGATCAGCAGCGCGTCGTGACGATCCGCCAAGTCACACAGCTCGACCAACGGCGACAGATCGCCATCCATCCCGAAGACGCCATCGGTAACGATCCAAACACGTTCAAACTCGCGCCGGTGGCGGACGAGCAGTTCAGCGACCGCGGCTACATCAGCGTGCGGATAAATCCGCTTCTCGGCCCGCGACAAGCGACAACCGTCGATCAGACTGGCATGATTCAACGCATCGCTCAGGATCAGATCGCCACGTTGAGGCAGTGTCGAAACGACGCCGCTGCAGGCTGCATAACCGGTCGGAAACAACGCCACCGCCTCAGTCCGCTCCAGCTCCGCTAACGCCTCACAGAGCTGCTCATGCAACGCTGTGTAGCCGCAGACTAAGGGACTCGCCCCGGACCCTCGGGGCAGGGCGGTAGGATCGACCGATGGTGCAGCCGCCAAGCCGAGATAGTCGTTCGAACCGAAATTAACCAACCGGCGACCACCCCGGATGACGGTGGCGGGTTCGCCACTCGCCACCGCGATTTCACAAGCCCGCAATGTTCGCAACGATCCGCTCGGGACAAGTTCGTCAAGCCACTGCTGGAGGAATGAAAACCGGCTTGTCATCACCCGGAAGCGATCCAAAAGAAAAACCGGTCAACCATCACCCGGAAGCAGACCGAAAGAAAAACCGGCTTGTCATCACCCCGGTGGCCAGCTCATCGCTCGACCGCCGAGCAGGTGGAAATGGAGATGCGGAACTTCTTGGCCACCGTCGTCGCCACAATTGA
>SKZY01000258.1 GCA_007127095.1 Planctomycetaceae bacterium | reverse complement strand
TATCGGCGCCGCTGCCGTCGGTACCGAACTGGAATCCCCACAGAGTTTTCTCGGGGCTCGGCGTGACCAGCGTCGCGGCCGCCGCATCGCCAAAGATCGTCCGCAAACTGCGATCGTCGGCGTCGATGTATTTGCTGTAGGTCTCAGCGGTCACCAACAGCACCCGATTGGCAGCCCCCGATTGGATCAGCCCTTCGGCCAACGACAGGCCATAGACGTAACCGCTACACCCCAGGTTGAAGTCGAGCGCCCCGCAGCGGATCGGCAATCCCAGCCGATCTTGGATCAGGCAGCTCGTCGTTGGCAGCGGGTAATCGGGGGTCTGCGTGCAGAACAGCAGGAAATCGATCGAACTGCGGTCGATGCCCTGTTCGTCGAAAAGTCGCTGGCAGGCGAGCACCGCCAGATCGCTCGCCGTCTCACCCTCGGCCGCGATGTGTCGCCCCTTGATTCCCGTCTTTTCCTCGATCTCATCGATACTCCATTCCGGGTGCCGCAGCCTCAATTCATCGTTGGTTTCGACCCTCTCAGGAAGATGGATTGCGATCGGACCGAGCGAAGCGTACGACACGGGAGCGTCTTGCCTCTTGCAAGGGGGATTGAGGTTAGGACCGGACGAAGACCCGCTAGCAGCGTACCAAGCGAGACCGTGATCGGGCAAGCCGACCGCTAGAACGCTCTGGCACGCTGACGAAAAACCCTTCTAGTGGGCGGATGGGTCGCGATCGACCGCCTACCGTTTCGCCAGCCGGTTAAGCGACACCGCGACCTGTGCGACCGCTTCCAGGGGGATGGTGTGGGGCCCTTCAAAGGGTAGGAAATCGTGCCGTTTGCAATGTCCATTGACCAGATCACGGAGCGATTCGGCACTCGAGTAGGGCAGCACTTGGTCCTGTCGGCCGTGTGATTGGATCACCTCGGTCTCGGCCAATCGGCCGCTCTGCAGTCCTCGCCGCCACGCCGTTTCGCAGACCAACGTGCCAGAAAACTGCAACAGCAGCTCGGGCGCCGGCAACTGTCCCGACAAGGCGGTATTCATTGTCAGCATCGCACCCTGCGAAAACCCGCCCAACGCGTATCGTGGCCGATCGCCCATACCCGCTAGCGTCGCCGTGACGCAGTTGAGCAACTGCTGCGTCGCCTTTTCGATACCCGGCGGGACCGTGTCGTGGACCTCTGAGAAGGAATCCGAATCGGTCGCGGCCAACAACGCGGCCATGTTGATTTCCCACCAGGCCCGACCAGCGAACGCCGCTAATTCTGCCGGTTGAAGTAACGCGGCTGGGAAGACCAAACGGAATGGCTGGTCACCGTCGAGAAGTGCTGCGAAGGCCTCGGCCAACGACACCAAATCGTCGCCCGGGGCACCGTAACCGTGACAGAGGATCACCGCAAATCGCGGCGCCGATCCGAGGTCGATCGTCTGGCAGTCGAGGTCGCCTAGCCGTTGGCGTTGGGGCGCCGATAAGTTCATCCGCTGTTCGCTCCGCATCGTCGTCATTGATTCTCGGGCGATTTGCCCACCGAAGTTTCGCCTGTCATACCGAGTTGTCGCATCTTGCGATACAGGTTGGAACGGTGCAGGCCCAACGCTGCCGCAGCGGCCGTCATGTTACCGCGATGCCGAGCGATCGCCGAATCGATCTGGGTGACCTGAAAATCTCGCGTGGCGTCAGCCAGATTGATCCCACCGGCGGGAGTCATGCCATCGGCAACCGACCCAGCTGACACAGACGACAGCGAAGTGCGGTCACTCGCCGCCGACTCGGACGATGAATGGGTGGCGACCAGGCCGAGGTCGGCATCGGACAGCGTCGTGGCTTGAGACAGGTAACAGGCCCGCTCCATCACGTTGCGGAGTTCGCGGATGTTTCCTGGCCAGCGGTGCCCGAGCATCGTCCGGCGGGCCGAATCGTCTAATTCGAATCGGCCACGCCCGGTCTGCATCGCGAAATGGTCAAGAAAGTGTTCACCCAACAGCAGGATGTCATCGCCGCGATCGCGCAGCGGCGGCAGACGCAGCGAAACGACGTTGAGCCGGAAGAACAGGTCTTCGCGAAACCGCTTGACCAAGACCAGCTCCGGCAGCGATTGATTGGTCGCAGCGATGATTCGGACATCGACCGGGATCGGTGTGGAGCCACCGACACGGACGATGATCTTTTCCTCCAAGACACGCAGCAATTTCGCTTGTCCGCCCGGACTCATGTCGCCGATCTCGTCCAAAAACAGCGTGCCACCCGAGGCCAACTCGAACTTACCGGGCCGCGATTGATGGGCGTCGGTGAACGCTCCCCGCTCATGGCCGAACAGCTCGCTCTCCAGTAGCGATTCGACCAAGGCGGCGCAGTTGACAGCGACAAACGGCTCGTCTCGCCGGTGGCTCTGGAAATGCAGGCTGCGGGCGACCACTTCTTTGCCGGTTCCGTTTTCGCCGAGCACCAAAACCGCTAATTCGGTCGGCGCCACCCGAGCGACGGTTTCCCGCAATTCACAGATCGCCGGCGAATTACCGATTACGCGATAGGTCGCGGCGGCGTCGTTGAGCAAGCGATCGCGGGTTTGAGTCAATCGCTGGCGGGTCTGGGCCGAATGGATCGCGGCTGCGGCGTGGCTGGCCAAGTCGGTCAAGGCCTGCACGTCGGCCGCGTCGAACAGGCAGCCGGTCCCGTCATCACGTTTGTTCAGGACCTCGAATACTCCCAACAGCTGGCCGTGGGGCGATCGCATCGGCACCGCAGCCAACGAACGGGTCACGAAGTGGAGCTGGCGATCAACGGTGCGATTGACTTCTGCCTCGGGGTCATCGATCGCCGCCCAGGTCCGCGGTTCTCCACTGCCGAGCACGGCACCGACGACGCCGGCGTCGTCGTCGACTTCCAGTTGGCCGCCCGCGACCCCCAGCGCCGGTCGCCCGACCAGTTTGCCACGTTTCTTTTCCCACAAAAAAATGCTCGCCCGTTCCGCCTTGAGCAAATCCGCTGCCGCCGCCGCGATTGAACCGAGCAATTCGTCGGTATCCTCGATCGCCGCCCAGCGGTTTGCGGCATCGAGAAGAAAACGCAGTCGGGCGGTGAGTCCGGTTAACTGGTCAAGCCGCTCACCGGCCCCGACGATGGCGGCCAACACACGAGCCACATCCCGTAATCGCTGTGAGTCGACCTTTTGCGCCGACACCGAGAGCACCACGGGTGAACCTTCGTAGACCCGATCCGTGGCCGTAAAGGCGGGTCGGATCGTCAGCGGAACAGCCGCCAGGCCCCCACGAATCAATGGCCCCTCCGCCTCGATCGCGTCGGTGACCAGCCCCAGCAATTCGGGATCCGACAGCGTCGATTTGGTGACCGCGTCACTCTCGGTCGTTGCCGACCAAACCGACCAGCGAGCCCCGGCTTGGAACACCCAGTGGACCGCTTCGCCACCGAACAGTTGAGCGGCCTCGGGTAGTAGCTCGGCGATCCAAGTTTTCCCACGCTCATCCGTCTCGCCGCGTTCGCCTACTTCTCCGCGTTCGCCTGCCTGGCCGGGCCGTTTGTCTCGTACCGCGAGCCAGCGGTTCAACAGGGGGCCAGCGATCTCGTCGGGAATCACGGTGGGATGGGATGAGGAGGCAAGATTCATCGAAAACCTAGGAACGGCTGCGGTAAGGCGTCGGGCCCCATCAGGAAGTCAAATAGACGGGCCGACCGCCGGAACGCTATGCTGCGGGCCTCTCGGCGGCGAGCTGGTGTCGGGTCTCAACCGGCGTCCCAGCCCGCCTCCGAGTTTAAGCGTTTCCGTCTCGGTATTTCTCGCTCGGATTGATTTGATGGACTTTACTGGAAAAAAAGGGCTGATCCTCGGTGTCGCTAATGACCATTCGATCGCTTGGGCGATCGCCCAACAGATCATGGATGCCGGAGGCAAGTGCGGCTTCACCCACCTGCCCGACCGCGCCGATGACGAACGCCAACGGAACCGCCGGCGGGTCTCGCAGTTGACCGATAAGTATGAAAATGCCGAATTCTTGGTGCCGATGGACGCCCAAAGTGATGACGACATCCGGGCGGTGATGGCGACGACCGCCGAGAAGTTCGGCAAGATCGATTTTCTGCTGCACTCGATCGCCTTCGCCGATCGCGACGACCTGTCACGCGATACGGTGTTCACCAGCCGTGCCGGCTTCCAGCTGGCGATGGACGTCAGTGTCTACACGCTGATGGCCGTCACCGCGGCCGCCAAGGATTTGTTCAATCCCAATGCCGCGATCGCCACGATGACCTACTTCGGCGGCGAAAAGTGCGTCCCCGGCTACAACGTGATGGGGATCTGCAAAGCCGCATTGGAGGCCACGGTCCGCTACCTCGCCTACGACATGGGGCCTCAAGATGTACGCGTCAACGCGCTCTCCGCCGGGCCGATTCGGACGCTCGCTGGTCGGGCCGCAGGCGTCGACGATATGCTGACCATGTACGAACACATGGCCCCGCTGGGCCGCAACGTCAAGCATGAAGAAGTCGGCCGGACCGGAGCGTTTTTGCTCAGTCCGGTCAGCAACGGGATCACTGGCGAAGTCCTGCATGTCGACTGCGGCTACAACATCATGGGCAGCCCGGGACGGTTACTCGATCGGCTCCGCGGTTGATTGAGCGGGTGCCGAATCGGCACCACTATTTTTGTTTTTGCAATTTTTCGAAAAACCGGCGAACCGTGTCTGCTACGGACGCGTCTCTGGCCGGTAACGATTGAAGCGAAGTCGCGACAACGCTGCCGGGGATCGAAGAGGCGATCAATTTTTGATTTCGTCACTAGCCGGCCGTCGCTGTCGTGCCTACTCTTCACGCGTGCTTCCAAGCTTTTCTGGATCGAGTTCTGGAAAAGCGTGGGGCATTCCCTTTCACTTCTGTTTCTGGTTGTGGAGCCGCTCTGGGCGGTTTCATGCGTGTCCCCGGTGGACTCTCGGGAGGTAACGATGCGTCAGTCAATCCATTTCGTCGCCGTCATTCGCCAACTGGCCGTTTCGGCCTGTGTCGCGATCGAGGTTGTCGAACGGTTTGCCGTCGTCGCCCTGCTCGGGTCGGTCCGCCCCTGTTATGTCGGCAATTCCGGCTGTTCAGGGACACTGAGTAGCGATCCGCTGAGTCGTTTTGCATCGCCCGAGTGGCGTTGGCACGACCGGCCAGGCGATTTGCGGTTCGGCCTATCGAGCTTGAAACCTCGCATGTCCGCCGAGACGGCATTCCGCCGTCGTGATCGCTACCGCTGCGACGGCTAAGGCCGACTCGGGCCCGATCCGAATCAAGCGATCGTGATCCGTCCCCAGTGGGGAATCCGTCGGAGCGGTTGATTGGCAGGCATGGTCGTTGGTCGTTCAAGCGATCGATC
>SKZY01000379.1 GCA_007127095.1 Planctomycetaceae bacterium | reverse complement strand
TCGCCGACGATCGTCTCGTCCTTGTCGTTGAAGGCCACCACGCTGGGTGTGATTCGGTTCCCTTCGGCATTGGGGATCACCTTGGGCTCACTACCCTCCATGATCGCCACCACGCTGTTGGTCGTGCCGAGATCGATGCCGATGATTTTTTCGCCTTGAGCCATGGTTGCAACTACTCCGATTGGTGTGTTGGATCCGGGTGGATTGAATGAATTGGGTAGGTAGGCCGAGGTGCTCCCCCCGGGCTCACCCTCGGATCGGTTTCGATTCTGTGGCAAGGGCAACAAACGTGCCAGAAATGGTTTCCGAATCGGCAGTGAGTTCGCAAAGCCATTCAAGCAAGCAGCTTACGTAGAATGCTTGACTTTTTTCGCGGGCTGATCAAGGGTTCGAATCGGCTTGCCGGAGCGGAATCCTGCCAGATTGCCAAGCGGGGCCTTTCGCCTCCTTTGGCGAACTTGTCAGAATGACAGTCGGGCACCTCGAGTGACCGGATTGAGACTCGAAATTTCACCTTAACTGGGAATGCCGTTTTGCCAGACGCTTCCGATCCAACGCCGCCTGTCGCCGACAGCGAGATCGATCAGATCGATTCGCGGCTGATCGACCTGTTACGGCGTCGCTGTGAACTGACCGGGGAGGCTTTTGCCGAATCGGGTCGTTGCGACGTCTCGGGGCTGGCGTTGGCCGATGCCCGACGGATCGACGAATCCGTGTCGGCCCACCCAGACAATTGGCTCGTCAGTGAAGCCCCCGATGCCGTCGCCGCATGGCTGCGACACGCCGCGTCGATCGGGCTGGCTAGGCTGCACCGATCAAGAGTCGCCTACCTCGGGCCAGCCTACAGCTACAGCCACCTGGCGGCGATCAAGTATTTCGGTGACGCCGCACCGATGGCTGCGGTGGCGACGATCCCAGCCGTGTTCGATGCGATCCTGCGGGACGATGTTCAGGCTGGGCTGGTTCCGATCGAAAACAGCACCGATGGTCGCGTCGTCGATACGCTGGGGATGTTCGTTCGCGTCGATATCAAAATCTGTGGTGAAGTCCTGCTGCCGATTCACCATAATTTGCTCAGCCGAACCCCGCGTGAGGCGATCCGAGAAGTCCACAGCAAGCCGCAGGCATTGTCCCAGTGCCGTACCTGGCTGGCCAGTCATCTGCCGGCTGCCCGGTTGGTCGAATGTGGCAGTACGACCGTGGCGGCCGAAACGGCGGCGGCGACGCCCGGCGTCGCGGCTGTGGCGAGTATCGAGGCGGCACGCCAATATCAGCTCGATGTGATCGAAGCTTCGATCGAAGACAATCCGAACAACGTGACTCGGTTCGCCGTGCTGGGACGCCAATTCGCCCCACCGAGCGGGAACGATAAGACGGCGATCCTGTTCCAAGTCAAACACCAACCGGGTGCCCTCGCCGACGCGATGGCGGTCTTCAAACAGGCGGCGTTGAACCTGACCTGGATCGAATCGTTCCCGCTGCCGCAAACCGGCGCGGAGTACCTCTTTTTCGTCGAAACGGCCGGGCACCCCGATGAACCCCAAGTCGCCGGCGCGCTGCAGCAATTGGCCGCGATCACCTTGCGGTTGGAAGTTATCGGAGCTTACGCCAAGGCGAGTTGACCCGCGAACCGAGCTGAACTCCGGGCCGCTGACGACAATCGGTGAACGCGATTGATCCGTGGCTGATCAGAGCGATTGCTCGATCGGCAAGCAGCGCAGTTCGTCGCCGACACGGAGAATCAGTTTGCCGTCGCCCGCCGCCGGGCTGGCTCCCACACCGGCTCCGAGATCGACTTCACCCAGCTTTTCGAATCGGTCGCTGTTGGCGATCACCGTGGCGATTCCGTCCAGCGAGACCAACAACACCTTGTCACCGATGATCACCGGTGAGGCACCGAAATTGCCACCGATCCGCTTCGACCAGATCGTCTCACCGTCAGGTAGGCGAATCCGCGAGGCGATGCCGTTGTCGGAAATCATCGTCATCGTGTCGCCGTCGATCGCCGGAGTCGGGACATAAGAGGCTGCCCGATCGATCCGAAACGCCTCGCGGGCCGGTTCTCCTCGGCGATCCGGAATCTTGACGGCGACCAAGTAGTTGCCGCCACCGCCGCTGCCGCAACTGGCGATCGCCAAATCGCCGACCACCAACGGAGATCCGACACTCCGCTTGTTGAGCACCGGCAATTCCCACAACAGTTCGCCGTTGTCCGCATCGATCCCGAAAATTCCGTTGCCCGTACCGGCGGCGATGACTTGACGTAGCCCCGAAGGCGACTCGTAAAAGGCGGGGATACCGTAGTTGGTTCGCGTCGCCTTGAGCGGCGTGATCCAACGATCGGCGCCGGTTTCTGCATCGACGGCGATGATCCGCTCATGCGAAGGCGATTGGCCCGGCTCAAGCTGTTCGGCCTGTTGCGAGTCATAGAGCACCACCAAGCCGCCCGCGACGCGCGGTGACGTCCCGAAGCCGTGATCGCTCAGCCAAGGTCCGAAATCACGGCTCCAACGCTCCTGCCCGTCGAGCGAAAAGCACCGCAGCCAGGTGTGGTTGGGGTCGGCGTAAGCGATATAGACCGCGTCACCAGCCACCGTCGGCGTGCTCGACGCATACGTGTTTCGCTTATGGCGATGATATTCACTAATCGGGAAGGGACGTGTCCACAACTCCTTGCCCGACGCAACATTCAAGCTGTGAAAGACGAGTGATGACCGCGACGGCTCAAACGACAAGAAAAATGCCTGGTCGTTCGCGATCGCGACCGACCCGACGTCGGTGCTCGCCAACTTCAACCGCCACAAGTAATCGCGGTCGGTCCACGAATCGGGCAGCCGACCGGGCGACTTGCCGTACCCATCGATCCCCTGAAAACCGGGCCAACCTTCCGCTCGGGCCGCGATTCCGAATGCGGTTGCGGACAGCAGTGAAAACAAGATGACGGCCAGGCGGAAACCGCCGACGGCCGGAAAGTGTGTTGTGCGCATGGGTCACTCAGGAGGGGAAGTGGCTGGGGGATCAGCAAAGTCGGAACTTCCCACACAGATTAACAAGAAATCGCCACCCGCGCGCTACCCGCGCGGCGTCAGTCGCCGTCGGCTTGCCAATGCTGCTCGATCGGCCGCGAACGCCGTGGCACGGGGACGCCACCACCGAGCACCTCGGCTGCCCAATCTCGGTCGAGATTTCCGCCGCAAAGTACGACACCGCAACGCTTCCCGAGCCACCGCTGCCGCTGCCCGATCAGGCCGGCCAACGCAGCCGCACCGGCCCCTTCGGCCAAGTTGTGAGTGTCTTCGTGCAAAACCCGGATCGCATCAGCAATCTCAACCTCGGAGACCTCGACGACATCACAGGCCCCGTCGCGAATCATCGCTAAAGCGGTCGAGTCGGGCTCACGGGTGGCGATTCCGTCAGCAAACGTATCAGCCGACAGAGTAGGGATCACCTTACCGGCGGCGTACGAACGGGCATAAGCATTGGCCTGCTGCGATACGACGCCGACGATTTGCGTGTCGAGGCCGAGCAGATCACGCGTGCGAATCAAACCGCAGATGCCCGAGCCGAGCCCGATCGGAACGAAGATGACATCGAGACGGCGGTCGGCGGTCAGCCATTCATAGGCGTAGCTGGCGACTCCGGTGACGAGGTCCGGGTGAAACGACGGGACGATCTCGTAACCGTATCGCTCGGCTAATTCGGGGAGCCGAGCCCGAGCCTGGTCGAAGTCCTCACCGGCCTCGATCAATTCCGCCCCCCAAGCCCGCATCGCGGCATTTTTCTCTCGCGCGTTGCCCAGCGGCACGACGATCTTCGCCTCCAGTCCGGCCCGCGTCGCTGCGAAGGCGACGCTTTGACCATGATTGCCTCGCGTCGCCGCGACCACCCCGCGTACCTCGCGACGGCGCCGCAACAGCCGATCGATAAAAACCAGGCCACCCCGGATCTTGAAAGCCCCAATCGGCGTGTGGTTCTCATGCTTGACGACCGTCTCGATCCCCAACCGGCGGCGGAGGAGCGGCCAAGTGTATTGAGGTGTCGGCGGCATCACCGAGTGAACCAACTCGGTCGCGGCGGTGAGTTCTGCGAGTGAAAACATCAGGCTTCGGGGGCGGGTGGAAACGGCGGTGACGATCCCACGTCGCAGGATAACCCAAACGATCAGCCGCACGGTTCCGCATTCCGGTATCGATGTTTAGAATCCTCTCTGTCGGTCCGCATCGCCCACCCGGCCACTCTGGCCCCGTCGGGGCGATTGACGCGCCCCGATGCTGACATCTCCCGCAACCTCAATCAGGCTTCCGTCCGGATTTTCCCATGTCCATGTCGACACCCACCGCCACCCAACGCACCTTCAACTTTTCACCCGGTCCGGCCGTTCTACCCGTTTCGGTGCTCGAGGAACTGCGTGACGAGATGCTCTGCTTGCCGGGCGCCGGGTGTTCGCTGCTCGAAATGTCGCACCGCGACAAGCGGTTCTTGGAAATCCTTCACGGCGCCGAGGCGTCGCTGCGAAGCCTGCTCGGGATCGGTGACGACCACGCTGTCCTGTTTCTGCAAGGTGGCGCCAGACTGCAATTTTCGATGGTTGCTGCCAATCTGCTGCGCGGCAGCGGCAAGACGGCCGAGTACTTGGTGACCGGGTCGTGGGGCAAGTACGCCCTCGCCGAGGCGGTCAAGGAGGGCGATGCAAATGCGATTTACAACGGCCAAGCCGATAACTTCAACGCCGTCCCGTCCGCTGGCGATTATCAAGCGTCCGCCGACGCGGCTTATCTCTATTACTGCAGCAACGAGACGATTCAGGGGGTTCAGTTCCCCACCGAGCCCGAAACGCCTAGCGGCGTTCCGCTGGTCTGTGATTCATCGAGCGATTTTTTGTGTCGTCCGGTCGACATGAGCCGCTATGGCGTGCTCTACGCCTGTGCTCAAAAGAACGCCGGACCAGCCGGTGTGACGGTGGTGGTCATCCGCCGCGACCTGCTCGCCCAGGCCAGCGCCGACCTGCCCGGCTATCTGCTTTATCGTAACCATGCCGAAAACGACTCGGAATGGAACACACCGCCGGCGTTCGCGATCTACGCCTTGGGCAAGGTCGCCAAGTGGGTCGCTGACGATATCGGCGGCTTGGAGGCGATGCGGAAACACAACGAGCAAAAGGCTGCGTTGCTGTACGACGTGATCGACGCTTTCCCCCAATTTTACCATGGTCACGCGGTCACCGATTGCCGTTCGTTGATGAACGTCACCTTCCGCTTGCCGAGCGACACGTTGCAGGCATCGTTCATCGCCGGCGCCAAGGCCCAGGATCTGGAAAACCTCGCCGGCCACCGCAGTGTCGGCGGAATCAGGGCCAGTATCTACAACGCGATGCCTCTCGACGGCGTCCGGACCCTGGCCCAATACATGACCGACTTCGCCCAACAAAACGGCTAAGTGTCGGCGATTGATCGATCTACCTTGCACCGAACGAAGACCCCAATAAAAATCCCCATGCATCGAATTCTTGTTCTCGATACGATCGCCCAAGAAGGCCTCGATATTCTCGACGCTAGCGAAGGAGTTGAGTACGAAGTCCGTACCGGCCTCAAAGGCGAAGAACTCCGCCAAGCCCTCAACGAGTTCGACGGTGCCATCCTCCGCTCGGGCGTCAAGATCACGGCCGACTCACTGCAGGGAAACACCCGTCTGAAGGCTCTCGTCCGCGCCGGCGTCGGCACCGATAACATCGACAAACCGGCCGCGACGCGTCGTGGGATCGTGGTGATGAATACCCCGGCAGGGAACACCCTGTCGACCGCCGAACACACCTTCGCTCTGATGCTGGCGCTCAGTCGCAGCATTCCCGCGGCGAACCAAAGCCTGATCGAAGGCCGCTGGGATCGCAAAAAGTACATGGGCACCCAGCTGGCCGGTAAGGTGCTCGGCATCATCGGCATGGGGCGGATCGGTCGCGAAGTCGCCACCCGGGCTCTAGCGTTCGGGATGAAGGTGGTCGCCTATGACCCGTTCCTCTCCGATGACCAGGCGGCCGCATTGGGCATCAAGCTCTGCCCGACGATCGATGAACTGTTGCCGCAAATCGATTACCTGACGGTTCATACCCCGCTGACCCCCGAAACCAAGGGTTTGTTGAACCACGATCGATTGAGCCGCGTGAAGCCGGGCTTGCGTGTCGTCAACGCCGCCCGTGGCGGGATCTACGATACCGAAGCACTTGTCGAAGGTCTGCAGAACGGCCGATTGGGCGGCGTCGCCCTCGACGTTTTTGAAGAGGAACCGTGTACCGACAGCCCGCTGTTCGGGATGCCCAACGTCGTCTGCACGCCACACCTTGGGGCGAGCACCGAAGAGGCCCAGACACAGGTCGCTGTCGAGGGAATCCACCTGCTGTTGAATTATCTCAACACCGGCGAAATCCGTCACGCGGTCAATGTTGCGTCGCTCGACCCCAAGACGCTCGCCGAACTGAGGCCGTTTCTCGATATCGCCTACCGCCTCGGATTGCTGCTGTCGCAATGGCACGGCGGTGGGATCGATCGGGTCTCCTTGGACTATCGCGGTGAAGTCTCCGGACGTGACACCCGCATGCTCAGCAACGCGTTTTGCGCCGGACTGCTGCAACGGGCGATCGGCGATGATGTCAACGTGATCAACGCCGAAATGTTGGTCCGCGAACGCGGGATCGAACTCGAAGAATCGAAGCACCGCGAAATGATCGCGTTCGCGTCGAGTATCACTGCGAATGTCAGTGGGGGCGGCGTTTCGGTCCGCGCCGCCGGGGCACCGCTGGGGATCAAGATGCCGCGGCTGATCATGATCGATGACCATCGCTTGGAGGCCTTCCTCGATGGCACTTTGGTCGTCTTTGGACATGACGATGTCCCGGGCGTGATCGGTGGGATCGGGACCGTGTTCGGCAATCACAAAATCAACATCGCCCAAATGGCCGTCGGACGCAGTAACAACTCGCCAGGCGGTGGGGCGATCGGAGTGCTCAACCTCGATCTGGCGCCGTCGCCCGAGGCGCTCGCCGAGTTGACCTCGATCGATGGCGTCCATACCGCCAAACGGATCGATCTGCCGGCTGCCGGTGAGTTGCCCGAATGGCTAAGCTAATTTCGGTTGCGGTCGACGCTACTTCTGGACCATCGATTGTCGGATTGCCGCGATGTTGAAGCAGAGCAAAAGCATCATCCTGAATGCCGCTCAAAGAGATCGGATGCGGGCGGCGGGAAGAGCCAACGCCGCCCTGATCGATTTTCTGCGACCTCAGATCGTCGCTGGTGTTACCACCGAGGAGATCGATCGTGCGGTCTACGCCTGGACGATCGAACGCGGCTATCGACCAGCGACACTCGGTTATCAGGGCTACACCAAGAGCTGTTGTACCAGCGTCAATGAGGTGATCTGCCACGGCATCCCAGGGCCGTATGAGCTGCGGGAAGGGGATATCGTCAACGTTGATGTGACCACGATCGTCGACGGTTGGCACGGTGACCAGAGCGAAACGTTCCTGATCGGGGACGTCGATGATGAAAAGATCGCCGTTACTCAGTGTGCGTTCGATTGCCTCTACCTGGCGATCGACGCGATCACCCCCGGTTGTGCGGTCAGCCTGATCGGCGAAACGATCGTCGCCGAAGCCCATCGCCGTGGCTTCAGTGTCGTTCGCGAATACGTCGGGCACGGCCTCGGGCGCGCCTTCCACCAAGACCCCTCGATCCCGCATTTCCCCAACCGCCAAAGCCGCGTCGACCGTCTGTTGCCCGGGATGACGTTCACGATCGAACCGATGATCAACGCCGGTTCCCGATTCACCCGACTCGATCAGCGCGACGGCTGGACAGTGCGGACGAAGGACAACAAGCCGAGCGCCCAGTTCGAACATTCGATCCTGATGACCGAACAGGGGCCGGAAATTCTCACGCCGACTGCTGACGGCCCTCGCCCCGGACACGTTTTCGGTCGCCCCAACAGCGGCTGAACCCTGCCAATCCCCCCGCTGGTCGCTGTGTCAAATCAACATTGACCCGACCTGCAAGCTGGGTATATTCTGCGGATGTGGCAAGATTGGTAATCCAGTGGGACGCGGAGTTCCTTGTCGCTTGCGTTCTTCACGCAATTTGAAGGGACGACGCAGACGGATTGCCCGTTTGTCGCCAGTCTCGTATCCATCGCAGCAATTTTATGCCAAGCGGGCTCGGCACGCACGGAGGGATGACATCGGTCATGAGCACGAAGACGGTATTCACCACCGGGGAAGCGGCGAAGATTTGCAAGGTTAGCCAGCAAACGATCATTCGCTGTTTCGATAATGGGTCGCTCAAAGGATTTCGGGTTCCGGGCAGCCGGTTTCGTCGTATCCCTCGCGATCACCTCTACGCCTTCATGCGGGACAACGGTATCCCGACCGATGCGTTGGAAAGCGGTCGCAAGAAATTGCTGATCGTCGATGACGATGAAGACTTGGTGGAGCTGATCAGTGACGGCTTCACCCGCGACGGTCGCTTCGAAATCCGTAGTGTTAATAACGGCTTCGACGCCGGGATGGGGGTACGAGAGTTTCGCCCCGACCTGGTGATCCTGGACGTCATGCTGCCGGATATCAACGGCAAGGAAGTCTGCCAACGGGTCCGTAGCGATGGCACGCTCGATATGGTCAAGATCCTCTGCATTTCGGGGATGGTCGAGCAGGACAAGGTGGCCGAATTGAAGGCCTCGGGAGCGAACGATTTCATGCAAAAGCCGTTCGCGATCGAAGACCTGATCGAACGTTCGTGCGACCTGCTCGATATGGAACGTAGCGTCGTTTCGTGAGCTCCATGGCCGTGCCCGATCGCTCGGCCTCGAGGCCCAATCGATGAGTTGGCTACCGTGCATCCGGCGCGGCGGCGATCGTTGGTGGTTGCCGCTGTCTCGGGAGTCGAGTGATACAATAGCGGCGTTGCTGTTGACCGACGGCGACGCCGATTCGCTCCGGGCGGTGCGCCAATCGCTCCGCGACGATCCGGCTCTGCTGGTATTCGCCGCGGCGATCGGGCTCGATTCGCGGCCACCGGTCGCCTCGATTGCGGTCGCTGAACTGGCGACCGATTTGGCTGCCCACTTACCGATGCTGCTGATCGGCGATGGCGAACTCGGCGCCCCACCGCCTCTGACTCGACGCGATCCCGGCCGGCTGGCGAAACTGGAAGGCCTTCGCAAACGCTGTCAACAAGTCCCGCTGGCCGATCGATTGTCACTCGCCGAGGATTGGTTGATTTCGTTCGGACCTCCCGTTCCACCCGATTGGCGCGGTCGCTGGCCACGCTTGATCGATCCCGATTCTGAGCGCGATGAATCCTCCCGCGATGAAGCGTTCCAAGGCGTCTCGCTCAGCGGCGACGCGGTCTGCTACTTGTCGAATCGCTTCAACCTTTCCCAATTGGCCCGGACGGTCGTTCGGCAACGCGAGTTAGAACAGCGTTTCGATACAGCGCTCGCTGAAGCGAAGCGGGCGGCGTTGAAGCAATTCGCTTACGGGTTAAGCCACGAGATCAATAATCCGTTAGCCAATATTTCCACCCGCGCGCAAACGTTGCAGCGGGAAGAAGCGGATCAGGCGCGTGCCGGTTCACTCGGGCGGATCGTCGACCAGACGATGCGAGCCCATGAAATGGTCGCGGATCTGATGTTCTACGCCCACCCGCCGGCTCCCGAATGGTCGGCGTTCGAACTCACCGAGCTGCTCGATTCCGTTGTCCGCCAAACCCGCCGATCGGTTGCCGATCGAGCGATCGAATTGTCGCTGACGGCGGATTCGCAGTCCGTGACAGTGACCGCCGATCGTGCGATGATCATGGAGGCAGTGCGGGCTCTGGTCCGCAACGCCGTCGAGGCGATCGGCTGCGACGGGCGAATCGCCTTGGCATGCCGCTGCGATCGCGGCAACGAGCAAGTGATCGTGAACGTGTGTGACAGCGGTCCCGGGTTGACCGAAGCGGCGGCTGAACATGCGTTCGACCCCTACTTTTCGGGACGTGAAGCCGGGCGGGGCTTGGGCGTCGGGCTCTGCCGCGTCGAACGGATTGCCGCTGTACACGGTGGTCGCGTCTCGCTTTCCGGCGGGCCGATCGGCTGCGTGGCGAGTCTGGTTTTGCCGCTTCGGCGGTAATCGTCGCTCCCTTTACCGACCGTCCGATGGTCAATTTCCTCAACGAAGATCGGAGTTAATTTGATGGATCGATCGACCCCCGACGGGAAGTCGCGCGACGAGTTGCCCAGCGAAGCGATCGGCGAGGACGAATTGTTTCGGCCGCAACCGGCCGACGAGCCGATGACCCGCGGCGATTCGAGCGATTTAAAAAACGAAGACCTTTACAGCCTGCTCCGCGAAACGATCCAACGGCTCGAGAATGACCATACGGCTCGTGGTGACCTGAAGATCCTGTCTCGGACACTACGCGAATTGCGTTATGCGTTTAAGGTCTTTCGGCCCTATCGACGACGACGCAAAGTGACGATCTTCGGGTCCGCTCGGACAAACCCCGAGCACCCGGATTACCTCGCCGCTGAAGAACTCGCTCGGAAAATAGCCGGCCACGGTTGGATGGTGATTACTGGCGCCGGAGGCGGGATCATGGAAGCCGGTCACAAAGGGGCCGGCCTCGAGGCTTCGATGGGGCTGAACATCATGCTGCCGTTCGAGCAATCGTCCAACGCCTACATCGAAGGCGATCCCAAACTCGTCACGCTGAAGTACTTCTTCACTCGCAAGTTGATGTTCGTCAAGGAATGCAGCGCCGTGGTTTCCGCCCCGGGAGGCTTCGGGACGCTCGACGAAACGCTCGAAACGCTGACGCTGTTGCAAACCGGCAAGCAGGCGATGATGCCGGTCGTCTTGCTCGATCGCCCAGGCGGCAGCTACTGGAAAGATCTCGGTGTCTTCTTCGACCGACACATGATGTCCGAGCGGCTGATCAGCCCCGAGGATGTCCGGCTCTATCGAATTACCGATTCGGTCGACGAGGCGGTCGACGAGATCATTAAGTTCTATCGCGTCTATCACTCAAGTCGCTATGTCCGCAACCGTCTGGTGATGCGATTGAAAGAACCGTTGTCCGAAGAACGGCTCGATCAACTCAATCACCAGTTCGCCGACATCCTGATCGACGGACGTTTCGAGCAGACCGAAGCGTTCGAAGAAGAACTCGAAGAACAGGAGTTGGTCCGACTACCGCGACTCAACTTCCATTTCGACCGGCGACAACTCGGCAGACTGAGGATGTTGATCGACTTCGTCAACCATAACGATTGATCGATCGACGGATCGTGCAAAATCGGTCATTCCTCGTCGGCTAGCCGACGAGCCTCTTCCAGCATGCTGTCGACCTCGGGAACCACCAGCGAAGCGGGCAACCCGTAGCTGACAACACGACCGGCCCGAGCGATGTTCAGGCCGATCACACGCCCCGATGTGTCGACCAGTGGACCACCACATTCGTCCGGATTGAGTACGGTATCGTGTTGGATTACCTCGTCGAAGCCGCTCAAACGCACACTTCTCGGTCCGTTGATCTTGTGGTCGTTTTCCGTCTCCTGCATCACGCCGAAGTCTTGAATCCTGGCGACAAGATTCAGTTTCGCGCCCTCACGGTCGATCGTCAGCCGGACACTTTCGCCAGGAAACATTCCTCGCAAGGTACGGATCACTCCGCTGCGGTTCGATTCGTTTCGCCCGTCGATAGCGAGGATCCGGTCGCCCTGCTTGACCCCGGCGAAAGCGGCACCGCTGTCGGGCCAAACGCCGCTGACGGTCGCATGCCCTTGATCGTCGATCAGGACCACGCCCAACCTCCCTTGATGTTCGATCGGCCGCGGTTGGGAACTGACGGCTCCCAACCCGATCGGATCGCCACCACGTCCGACGCTGATCAGAAAACTGCCGATCTCCGGATCGTCCTCCGTCGCCCAGGAAATCGGCTGCAACGATTCACCAACACCCTCGACCCGCAATAAAGCCAGGTCGCTGCTTCGTCGCACGGCCGCGACCCGCGCCGCCAACAAACGGGCGTCAGGTAGGCGAACCCGAATCGGATCGGCCGACAATTCGCTCCGTTTGGTCAACAAGTAGCCGTCAGCGGTTACCACGACGCCGAGACCGACCGGCGTGCCGTCCGATACGATCTGAACGACCGAAGCGCCAACCGTTTCGGATAGCGGCCGGACCAACTTGAGCATATCGCCATTGTCGCGGCGATTGGAGGCTCGGATCGCAAACCGTTGGCGAAGGAATCCGGGATAATCCGATTCCTGACCACGGACGATCCCGATCTCCGGTGAGACGACCGGCAGACTGTCAGGGCTGAACGTCATCCAGGCCAAGAGTAGAGCCGCCCCGGTACGGACGCTTACCCGACGCGTTTGCATAATTCGCATGCTCAGCGATCCCGAGTTGTTTGAAGACGGATAGAGGTTGATTGCGAAGCGTGATTCCGTCTCGCGGCGGCTTGATCGCGACGATCAACCGACCGCTCGATTTTAGCGAGCGGAATAGCCCTCGGCAACATTTTCGACCTGGACTCGGACGTGAAGCCGTCAATTCGCCGAACCGGTTGTAACGCAAGTTCCAACGGGCGAGCGGTAGTCACGGTTCGGCAAGCGGTGTTCCGGACGGTTCGGGAACGGCGGCGGTCCTCGACGGAATCGGAGCGAGCAGAAAACCGCACTCAAGCGGGCTGCTATGATACGGACTCGCCTCACTGACGAATCCTAATCCTCCCGTCGGATGGTCACAACGATATGAGCGCCGCTACCCCGCGAGCCACGTTTTACGCCCCCAGTGGCCTGGTGCCGATGGCGGCTTGGGTCCTGTTGCCAACCGCCTTGGTTCCGCTGGCAGCGTTGTTCGGGATCGCGTACTGCGTCGTGATCGTGCTGATCCCTTTCCTCAAACTGCGGTGGCTCGGCTCGCTCGCGTTGGGCTGGGTTTTGGGGCTCACCGTCGCCAAGTTTTGCCATCTGACCAAGGTCCGATCGCGCTCGTTCGCTACCCTCTCCGCGGTAGTCGCTCTGCTGGTTGCCTGGTATTCCGCCTGGGGAATCCATCGCACCGTCATCGTCGTGGCGCAGTTGGGACCCGACGTCGGACTCGCTCAGTTGGTCGTGCTAGGCTTTATTCCCAGCGAGATCATCAGTTGGATGAAGCTGATGTTCGACCAAGGGGGGACGGCGCAACTCAAAAGCTGGCCGCTGGTCGGCGTTTGGCTGATCGAGTTGGCGACGATCGCCTACTTCACGATCACCACCTTCAAAGCTCAACAGAATGATCAACCGTTCTGCGAGCATTGTGACCGCTGGAACGGGACCGCCGACCCGTTCATCGAATTGCCGGTTTCCGCCGGTGACCCCGCTTGGCAACCAGTCTCCGAAGGCTGGCTCGATGGCGTACGCAAGCTGAAGGTCAAGGAACAGGACGGCGAACAGGTGACCTTGTTGCTATCGACCTGCCCCGAATGTGACCGTTCCAACTATCTGTCGGCATCCGGAGGCGGTTGGCAGCCCGACGGCAACGGTGGCGTCGTCTTTATGGAAATTCCGATCATCCGCCACATGGCGATCACGCCGAAGCAAATCGAGGAACTCCGCGAGCTCGGCGAATTGCTCGACGAAGCCTACGAAGAACTCCAGGGGACGACGGAAGTTGATGAGAATCAAGCGGACGGGACGGCCGACTGGCCCGAGTCGGCCGATGCTCCTGCTTCCGAGCAGGCCACCGACGGTTCGAACACTGCCTATCCTGACGCCGAAGCCACTCCGCCAAAAAATCCGTTCTCCGGCGAACGTTGAACGTCTCTTCAGCCGGTCAGCTTGTCGTGAGCGGTAATCAGCATCGCGACCGCCTCAGCAATCTCCTCCGGCGTCGTCGCACGGCCGAGTCCGAACCGCAAGCTCCGCCGCGCCCGGCTTTCACTCAGCCCGATCGCGGTCAGTACAGGGCTGGGACGCGGGTCGACACTGCTGCACGCGGCGCCGCTGCTGATCGCCAATTCGGTCGCGGCGGCCATCATCGATTCGCCTTCGACGTCCGCCAGCGAGATATTCAGGTTCTCGGCCAACCGCCGCTCGGGTGCCAGATCAGGGCCGTTGAGCGATATGGTCGGCCAAGCCGCTCGAAGACGGCTCCACAATTCGTTGCGGAGCAACCGCGTCGCGTCACGCCGCCACGGCAGTTCATCGGTGCAGATCCGTAACGCCTCGGCCATCCCGATCAGCCCGGCCGGGTTGATCGTGCCGCTGCGTAAACCGCGTTGTTGCCCGCCACCTTCTACCAGTGGACGCAGCCGTACCCGCCGTCGCCGCGAGCCGACGTACAGCAACCCGACCCCCTTGGGGCCATAAAACTTGTGAGCCGAACCGCTCAACAGGTCGACGTCGGCCGTTTCGACATCGACCGTGATTCGCCCCAACGCTTGGCTGGCATCGGTATGGAACAACGCCCCGGCCGCGTGGCTGATATCGGCCAATTGGCGGACCGACTGCAGCGTCCCGATCTCGTTGTTCGCCCAGATGATCGATACCAACGCCGTGTCGTCGTCAATCGCAGCCCGCAGCGTCTCGGGATCGACCTGCCCACACGCCGGATCGTCCTGCAAGCGGACCGGCAAGATCGTCACCCGAAAACCCTCCCGGCCGAGTCGCCTGATCGGGTCGAGAACCGCCGGGTGTTCGATCGCCGAGGTGATGATGTGACGCCGCCGTTGCCGCGGATGTCGCATCACCCCTTCGATCGCCAGGTTGGTGCTCTCGGTCGCCCCGCCGGTCACGAACATCGATCCGGGCTCGCCACCGACCAGTCGCTCCAACAGCCGCAACGCGTCGTCACAAGCATCGGCGGCATGGCGACCGATCGCGTGCGATCGACTGTGAGGATTGCCGAAGTGCGTCGTCATCCAAGGCAACATCGCCTCCATCACAGCCGGATCCAGCGGCGTTGTCGCATGATGGTCAAGGTAGATCATGGCAGCGATTCAGAATAACGAATCGAGACACAGACGACTCCAAACTTCCAACGAATCGCGGTCGGTCCGCAACCGATCGAGCCCCACAAAGGCAGTGGCCGAAATGTCATCCTCATTCGGTTCGACCAACGGTTCGGTGAGTTCCAGCAGATGGACCACGCCGAGGTGGACACGGCCGACCTCGGTCGTCGGGTCGTAAATCAACCCGACACGACGTTCAGTATAAGCCGCCCCAATCGTCACTTCCTCATCCAACTCACGCCGCATGCCGGTCAAGTACGGGTCACTACCGCCAGACGCATCTTCCTCGCTGATATGACCTCCGATGCCGATCGACCGCTTGGCATGCAACCGGCTCTCACCCTGGCCGTTGCCACGGGTGTAAGTAAATAAATGGGGGCGTCCGTCGGCGTCGGTGTGCCGCAGAATCACATAAGGGATCAATTGCTTGAACGAAGGGTCGGATTCCATGTCGCCTCGACGGCGAAAACAGAGTCGGTCGCTGGCCAAGATCGGACCGAGAAAACGGTCGACGTCGCGGCAAAACCCTTCCAAATGACCGATTTCTGTGATCACCGATTCGGGGATCACCAAGATTTGTTCGTCGCTAGACATAAGAGGCGATAGGTTGGTCAGTAGGGTCGGAATGGAAATCGACGATCAATGAATCAACATCGCGTCGCCATAGCTGAAAAATCGGTATTCATTGCGAATCGCCTCGTCGTAGGCGGCCCGGATCAGCTCGCGGCCGGCAAAGGCGCTGATCATCACCAACAGCGAACTCCGCGGCAGGTGAAAGTTGGTCATGATCGCGTCACAACCGGCGAATCGATGACCCGGACGAATGAACAGATCGGTCTCCCCACGCCAAGACGCCAGCCGGCCGCCACCCGCCAAAGCGGCGCTCTCGAGCACGCGGACCGATGTCGAGCCGACCGCGATCACCCGCTTGTCGGCCGCGCGAGTTCGGTTCAAGGCGTCGCAACTGGCCGCCGTTAATTCGCCCCATTCACTGTGCATCCGGTGCTGATCGAGCGAATCGACGGTGATCGGCCGAAAGGTGCCGATGCCGACATGCAGCGTCACTCCCGCGATCTCGACCCCCGCTTCGCCGATCCGATTCAATAGCGGCTTGGTAAAGTGCAGTCCCGCCGTCGGCGCCGCGACACTGCCAGGCTGGTTGGCGAACACGGTTTGATAATCGGTCAAATCTGAGTCGACCATCTGGCCGTCGCGAATGTAGTGCGGCAACGGCACCCGGCCGAACCGCTCGAGCAGCTCAAACGCCGAATCCGCTTCGGCCGCGAGTGACGCCGGAGTTTCCGATCGCCCCGGTCGCTCGACCGCCAACGGCGGTTCCGGTTTGACCAACAGGTGACCGTCGTCGGTACGAGCGATGCAACGCAGTGTCAACGCGTCGCGGCCAGAACGGTCCTGGACCATGATCGCTTCCCCGTCGACGAGTCGCCCGCGAGTCTTGGTCAAGACTTCCCAAACGCCGGTCTGCGGATCGACTGCCAGGAACAATCCCTGCCATCGCCCGCGGGTCGCCACCCGATAGCCGACCAGTTTCGCCGGTACGACGCGGCTGGTATTCAGCACCAACGCGTCGCCGGGGTTGAGGTAATCGACCAGGTCACGCACATGGGCGTGATCGATCCGGCCGCTTTGCCGATCGACCAACATCAGCCTCGCGTCACCACGATTGGCCAACGGATGCTGCGCGATCAACTCCCTAGGTAAGTCGAAATCATACTGGTCCAATTCGTTCATTCGGGACTCCCCTCGCCGACCGTCAACCGCGATCCGAGCAGTTCAACGATGTCGCCTGCGGCCATCTTCCGCCGCCGCCGTGTCTCTGGCTCGCCGTTGACCGACACCTCTCCCGACTGAATCAACAACTTGGCCTGGCCACCGGTGCCGACCAACCCACTCCGCTTCAGAAAATCGGTCAGCGTCAGCGCCGCAGCTTCCGCGGGCGGCAGGTTCGAGGCGTCGCTCAAAGGTTCGTCTTCCATCGAGGCGGCGGTGGTGAGTCAGCGGGAGCATTCGGGACAGCGATGCCATCCAGAGCAATCGTGTTCGGAAGGCGAAACTTCAGCACGGTTTTCGACGCCTGCAGTCTACCGGCGGAGGAACGATCCTGGCAGGGCCGGCAGTCACTAAAGGCTCCAATCGATAATGTTGCACCCGACTCAGCAGGGCGATATCTTTTCGATGACACCGCGTTCTTGGCTGTGGATATTTCGCTAATCGATGGCCCATCCCCCTTTTCGGTAGGCCGCCCGCAGATCCCTCATTTCGTTCAGGATTTCAGTATCATGGCGTGGAATCTCTTGGATCGTGGTTCGCGATCGGCAGCCTCCCAGACTCGTCGTCGCCAGTCGCGACGTCGAGGCCGGCGGCTGCGTTTGGAATCGCTCGAAACACGCGCCTTGCTGGCGGCGTTCATCGTCAATACCTTCGGCGATTCGGTCGATGCAGACCTGGAAGATGGCGTTGCCGAAGACGCCGCTGGCAACACCAGCCTCCGCGCCGCGGTGATGGAAGCCAATGCGCAAGGCGGCGCCCACACGATCGAACTCGGCGCCGGCACCTATTCGCTCACGATCGACTCGGGATCGCCCGATGGCGGCGACTTCGAACGCGACCTCGATATCCTCGCCGGAACCGTTCTCACGATCACGGGTGCTGGTGCCGACCAAACGACCATTGATGCCGGTGGCCTGTTCCGGATTTTTCAAGTCCACTCGAATGCCTCGCTCTCGCTGCAAGGCGTGACGCTGACCGGCGGCAACGT
>SKZY01000018.1 GCA_007127095.1 Planctomycetaceae bacterium | reverse complement strand
CAATTGCTCGATAATTACCGTATGGCGCTACGCAGTTCGAAGCCTCGCAAATCATCCGAACTCGATCCCAATGAAGTGTTGACGCATTACTACCGCATGCCTGCTGACATGGCTGGTGACCTGCGTGCGGCGTTGCCGTTGCTCCTGCAACCGGAAACCTGGCGCAGCGAAGATCGCCCCGATGCGCCGGGAACGATTCTGCAACTCAAGTCGCGGGCCGAGTTGATGCGCCCCGGCCAGTCCAAGAAAACGGATGGCAAATCCGACGAAAATGCCTCCGCGGTCTTCGTCGACCACTCGGTACTGATCATCCGTCAAATGCGTCAGGTCCACGAAGAGATCCCGAAGATCATCCGCCGGATCGAATATGGCGATGGACATCCGTCCGCCGCTGCTTCCATGTCCTGGCCAGCCATGGGTGGTATGGGTGGTGGTATGGGTGGTGGTATGGGTGGTGGTATGGGTGGCGGTGGGGCCAGCAAATTCGGCGGCGGATTCATGTAAGGCCTACCACCGTCTGGCGACGGTCAACGCGAATGCCTTACCAACGGTAGCGGTCGGGTGAGAGGAGTGGTGAGGGGATCGGCGACGGCTGGCCGGCGAGTAGATCGGCGACGATCTTTGCTGTTGCCGGCGCTAAAGACACCCCCATCATCGCATGTCCGGTGGCGACGAACAGGTTGTCCCAGCGGTTCGGGCGGCCGATATAGGGCAGGCCGTCTGGGGAAACGGGCCGCAGACCGCTCCAAGGCCGCACCCCGTCAAAGTCATCCGGACGGAACTCGGGAAAGTAATCGCCTACCGACTTGACGATCCCCCGTACACGGCTGGCCGAGATCGATTCGTCGGTTCCCGAGAGCTCCATGGTCCCGGCGAAACGGAGTTGGCCGCCGATCGGGGTGACGGCGAGTCTCGCTTCGGTGCAGATACTGCAAAGCGTCGGCAGTTGCCGCGGCTCGCTCAATGTCAGGCTATAACCTTTACCGGCCTGCATCGGCAACTTCAGGCCGAGTTGATAGGCCATTGGCGAGGACCAAATGCCCGAACAGATGACAAACTGATCGCCCGGCACGTCGCCGGTCGATGTCTGCACCGCTCGCAGGCGGCTGCCTTCGATCGCGAATCCGGTGACGGCGGAATCGTAGCGGAATGTCGCTTTCAACCGAGCGAGTTCGGTTGCCAGCGTTGTCATCAGCCGCGACGGTGAGAGGTGACCGTCGAGCGGAAAATAGACGCTGCCGGCGACGTCCATCGTGATCGTCGGGTCGCGTCGCTTGGTAGCGTCGGCATCGAGGACTTCGGCCGGTATTCCTAGTGCGTGAGCCGCCTCGGCGACTTCTGCCTCTTCGTCCAACGTCTGCTGGTGTCGACAGAGCATCAACAGGCCATCGCGATGAAGTCCGGTCTCGATCCCGAGCGATTCGTATTCCCGCAGGCTGAGCAAGCCGAGGTCACGGAGTACCGTCGCGGCGGCTCGGGCACGCGATTCGGTAGCAGCACGGGTGAAACGGAATCCCCATTTCAGCAAGTCCCAGTCGAAACGTGGGCGGATATAGAAGGGCGATTCGGGATTGAACATCCATTTCAAACCCTGTTTCACCATCCCTGGGGCGGCGAGCGGGATGAAGTGACTCGGGACGACCATCCCGGCGTTGCCGAAAGAGCACCCGTCACGTTGAGCCGCATTTCGCTCGACGATCGTCACCGACATGCCGCGGCGAGCGCAGTTGAGTGCGGTACAGAGTCCGACGACGCCGGCACCGACGATCACAACACGATGATGGTCGACAGTGCGTCGCATGGCACGATCCTCAATCGTCGTCCGATTCGGGTAGCGAGATGATTTTGACACCACGACGACCATTGGGGAGCTTGGCCGTAACACTGATTTTGGTCAATGCATAGCGTCCTGGGACCCAGCGTTGGTTGCTCTTGGTAGCGAAGATTTGTTGGGGGAATACGAGCCGCTCACCGGGCTGAACCGGCGTTTGGCGATGGAGGTAGTATTGACTGTTGAGGTCGATCGTCAGGTTCGGCAGTTCGTGATCGGTGAGATTACGAAGCACGATCACGTCGGTCAGGATCGCTCCTTGTCCGCCGACCGCTTCGACCGGTTCGCGACCGACCAAGACTTCGACTTCGAGCGAGGCGTCGCGGGCCTTTCCGAAGAAGGCGGCGTAACCGCTGAGCACGATCAGCGGAATGAGACAGGTCAGCACCAGCAACGTGGTCAGCAATTGGGCTGAGAGTCGTGGAGTGGGAGCCAGCCGAGCCACGTCCGAATTACCGACGGTGTTCGCCGGTTGGTCGGCTGGCAAAGGTGACGGATCGCTAGGCGAAGGAGGCAGAGGGTTGTCAGGCATCAGGCGATGGACATTTAGGTAAGTGGTTCGCCTTGGAGCGCAGCCATGAATCGGGCGAGCGTTTGAGGAAGGCGACGAGAGTATACGCCGTCATCAAGCCAGCCGTCCAAGTAGTCTCGATTCGCAGCGGCGGTTTCGGGCGCTCGTTCGAGCATTTTCAACGCGGCTTCGATCGCTGGAACGACCGAATCATCGTCACCGACCTCGATCATTTTTTCCCGTGGGAACGGGACCAGGAACTCATAGTGGCTGAGGTCATTCGAGACGACGATACAACCGGCATAGAGCGCTTCGAAGTGGCGGTAGGTCCAGGGGGCATAGCCACGTGGGGCGAGAGCCACTTTCGACTGACAGAGGCCGTTGAAATACTGAAAAAAGCCGACTTTTCGGCGGTTCAACCAACATGTCTGTAGCACCTCCGCGTGGTGTTCCGCACCGAGTGATTGACGCCACGAATCGGCGCCGACCAGGCCTCCCCAAAGCTTCCACTGCGGACGTTCTGACTTCAATTCATATAACCATTGCAGTCGCTGGTTGCTCGAAACCGAACCGGTCGGCCGGGCGACGAAACCGACATCGAACGACTTTTGCGGCGCCATCCCAAGCGTCCGTTTTGCGGCGGCGATTTTGATCGCGGTTCGCAAGCGATTGTTCAGGGGTGGTCGTTTGATCGGGAGCAGGCCGATCTTCAGTTCCGGCTGCCAGCGATCGTCGCGCCAATTTTTTAGGCAGGTATCGGTTTGCTCAAGCAACCACGCTTTGTCGGAATCGCCGAAATTGACGCCGTCGAAATCGGTCGAATCATAAAGGACCAGCCGGCGAAACCGGACATTCTGCAAGTGTTCACCGCGGAGCGATGTGGGCAAGCCGACGAACAGCGTATCAGTCTTGAAGGCTGAACTGCGGGCGAGTAATTCCGAGGGACGCACCAGCGCCACCGCGGAGCGGCCGAAGTAGGCACCGAGGAACCAATAGAGTCCGAGTTCGGCGTAGGCGCCGAAGTGACTCGCCAGCGTCCAATAGGGACGACTTCCGCGATCGCCGTGATCGTGCTTGCCGACGTCGCTGATGACAACGGTGTACTGATGCATGTTTGCCGCGATCGGCGGGTCGGAGCGGCGCTATCGCGAGGGACGATCAAAGGGTGTGAATCGGGCGGTTGTCGACTGCCAAGGCGGCTTCGTGAACGGCTTCGGAGAGCGTCGGGTGGGCATGACAGGTGCGGGCGATGTCCTCGCTGCTGGCCCCGAACTCGATTGCCGCGGCGGCTTCGGCGATCAGATCGCCGGCCCGGGCGCCGATGATATGGACCCCGAGCACACGGTCGGACTTTTTATCGGCCAAGATTTTGACCCGACCGTCGGGTTCGCCGAGCGTTCGGGCGCGGCCGTTGGCACCGAACGGACAGACACCTTTGCGATATTCGATCCCGGCTTCTTTTAATTCATCTTCGGTCTTACCCACCGAAGCGATTTCGGGGTGGGTGTAAATGATCGCGGGGATCACGTCGTAATTCATATGGCTGGCGATCCCGGCGAGTCTTTCGACAAAAACGGTGCCTTCTTCCATCGCCTTGTGGGCCAGCATCATGCCGCCGATACAATCGCCGATGGCATAGACGTTTTTCACTCCGGTTTGGAAATCATCATCGACGGAAATGAACCCACGACGATCGGTTTCCAGGCCGATCGACGACAGACCGATATCACCGGTCGCCGGGGTCCGTCCGGTGGCCAGCAGCACACGATCGCAGGTGATCGGGTCACCGTCCTTGATGGCGACGACACATTTGTCGCCATCCCGTTTGGCGGATTCGACGAACGTCTTGGTGCGGAATTCGATCCCCTGCTTTTTAAAGGTGCGATGGGCGAGTTGGGCGAGTTCGGAATCGATCCCTGCCAGCACCCGGTCGAGCGCTTCGAGCACGATTACTTCGCTGCCGAGTCGATTCCAGACGCTGCCGAGTTCCAATCCGATATAGCCACCGCCGATGACAACGAGCCGCTCAGGAACCTCGGGGAATGACAACGCCGTCGTGCTATTGCCGATCCGATCGCCATCTTCTTCGACCATCGGCAGTGAAGCGGGGCGGCTGCCGGGGCAGAGCAAAATTTTGTCACCCTCGACCAAGGTTGTCACGCCGTCGGCGTCGGTAACTTCGACCGATTCGGCATCACGGAGTTCGCCACGGCCGCAATAAGGGGTTACGCCACGTTGTTTGAACAGCATATCGATACCGCCGGTGAGCGTATCGACGATTTGGTCTTTGCGACGCATCATCGTCGCCAGGTCGAGTTGCAAGTCGCCGATCTGGAGGCCATGATCGGCGAACCGATATTTGGCTTCGTGATAGAGGTGACTCGATTCGAGCAGCGCCTTACTCGGGATACAGCCGACGCGAACACAGGTGCCGCCGAACCGCGAGTTCTCGTCGATGCAGGCGACGTTCATCCCGAGTTGAGCGGCCCGAATTGCGGCCACATATCCACCGGGGCCACCGCCAAGAATAACCAGGTCGTGTCGGATCGATTTCATCGGTTCGTTGTGCTTATCTTCGGAGGGAATCGGCTTGTTGTTCGAGAGCGGCGGAGCGGGGTCCAACCAGCAGAATGGTGGTCAGCCGGTCAATTCGGCGTGCCGATCACCGGCGTAAGCGGCGCGGTCGAGTTCATCGATTTGCCCCAGGTATTTAGCGTATTCTTCGGATTCGAAGGGGGCATAATTGAGGTTCTTGAGCAGGCCCGTCATTCGGGTAAAAAAGTCACGGACCTCGTCGTTCGATGAAAATCGGTAATCGCGATCGATGACGCGTTTGCAGAGCAAGAAGCTCGCCTTTTGGCGTTCGATCGGAACCGTCACGTCGACTTTATCGAAAGCGTCTTGCTGGAGATAAACCATGTCAAAGAAGAGTGACTTTTGAAAGATCACGTAGTCCTCGATCGTGACGCCTTCCTCCCCGGTAACCTGCATCATCTGGTTGATGCTTTCACCTTTGCGGAGCAATTCGTGCATTTGCGTGACGCTGGCGGTCCAGTGAGGGTCGAGTTCCGAATCGAAATAGGATTGCAACTGTTCGCGATAGCGTGACCAAGAGATCAGCGGATCGATCGCCGGATAGAACCGTTTGTAGGCCCGGGCGTAGGAGAGGCCGAGGAAGCACTTGACGGTACCGAGTGTCGCTTGGGTGACGGGTTCTTCGAAATTACCGCCCGCGGGAGAAACCGAGCCGATCATCGTCAGGCTGCCGGTCGAGCCGTCGGCCAATTCGAGGACACCGGAGCGTTCGTAAACTCCTTTGATCGCCGAATCGAGGTAGGCTGGGAACGCCTCCTCACCGGGGATTTCTTCGAGTCGCCCCGAGGTTTCCCGCATCGCTTGGGCCCAGCGAGAAGTCGAATCGGCTAACAGCAGGACATCCAATCCCATCTGACGGTAGTACTCGCCGAGCGTGATACCGGTGTAGATCGACGCTTCGCGCGCCGCGACGGGCATCGACGAGGTGTTGCAGATGATGATCGTACGATCCATCAGCTTCCCTCCGGTCCGCGGGTCGTGCATTTCGGCGAAGTCATGAATCGTTTCGACGACTTCGCCGGCGCGTTCGCCACAGGCGACGACGATCACGATATCGACGGTGCAGTAGCGGGCGATCAACCCCTGGAGAACGGTTTTGCCGGCACCGAACGGACCGGGGACGCAGGCGGTGCCGCCGCGGGCGACAGGAAAGAACGTATCGATGATCCGCGTGGTGGTGATCAGCGGTTCGCTTGGAAAGCGGCGTTCGACGCGTCGTGCCCGCAGCATCTGTTGGGGGATCGGGCGGCGAACCGGCCAATCCTGGGTCAAGGAAACCTCGCGCTCTCGTCCCCGCGAATCGCGGATCACGGCGACCGACTGTTTGGAACTTCGCGACCCCGATTCGATCGACACGATCTCGGCGGCGCCGACCAGATCGAACGGCACCATGATCCGGTGACGAATGTTTTTTTCGTTGACGGTGCCGAGCGTATCGCCGGCCAGGACTTTATCGCCGGGGCGTTTAACCGGTTCGAAATCCCAGCTGTGTCGCGAGTCGAGCGGGTAGAGATCGCGTCCCCGCTTGAGAAAGAAACCGTCTTGCTTGGCGAGGTTGACCAGCGGGTTTTGCAAACCGTCGTAGATCACGCCCAGCATTCCGGGGCCGAGGGTCAGCGACAGCATTTGGCCGCTGAGTTCGACTCGGTCGCCAAAGCGGACACCATCGGTCTCTTCGAAGACTTGCAGGTCGGCGCGATTGCCGTAGACCCGCAAGACTTCGGATTTCAACCGCTGTTCACCGACACGAACGAAGGCGACTTCGTTCTTCATGATCGAGCCTGATTCGACTTCGATCCGGACGATATTGCCGTTGACGCCGAGCACGCGAGCACGGGCCGGACCGCCGGCCCGAGATTCCTCGGCGACGTAGTCGCTAGACGGGGTTTGCATATTCACCCAGGGTTTCCTCGATCAGTTTAGCGAAGCGGGTTTTACCGGCATCGGCGTTTTGGCTGGTCCAACGATCGACGATCTCCCAGCGAACCAGGTAGACGATGACCGCTTCGAACGTGAATGTGTACTTTTCAGCGATGCGGGTCCAATCGTGCCAGCGCTCGTTGAAGACGACGCGTTGGGCCTCACGCATTTCCCCGGCATCGTAGGATCGAATGAACGTTTCCAGCCAACGGTGACGAAAACCGAGTCCGAAAGATGGCTCGTTCCAATGATGGCAGACGTGGCTGGCGAGCATTTCGCTGCCGGTATGACGCAAGTCCCAGGTGGGCGGACCGGCGCCGGTGCGATGCCGACGCAAGGCGCTGATCAGCAAACGGATCTCGGTCCGCGTCCGAATCAGGTGTCGCACCAAGTAGTTAGAACTGTTGTGAAGCAGTTCGCGATAGCGGGCGATCACTTCGTCGTCGGTGCGATCGAGCGGTTGTCGGTCCCAGAGAAAATACATCCCGATCAGCCGAGTGATTTGGCGATCATCGTGGTCGAGCATGCTCAAACGATTCAGCAGCGCCGGCCAGGAAATCGGCAAGCGTCCCGCATCGAACCTGCCCGGCAATTGCGGCAGGCTCGCGACGAGCATGTAGTAGGGTCGAGACGGGATCACGATACGGCGCCGCTTAGCTCTTGAAGTCCATGATGTGGCGGAACCTGGGAACCAGGAATCGCTTGAGGAAGGACGTCAACGCTTCGTCACTCAAATCGATATCGACGTCACGATCGTTCAATCGCACCCGGACTCCGGCGGCGACATCGTCACCGACGCCGAAGCTAACCCCTTCACCGAGCATCTCGGCGGTCAAACCCGAGACGAATGACTCCAACGGATCGCCGTTGGCGGCGTCGGCTGGAAGCAGCAGTTCGACCCGGTCGTCCTCGGGGCGGGCCTTACCGGCGACTTCGAGGATCAACTTACGGAGCATCTCGGGTTCTTGCAGCGTCGTACCGACCAGTTTTCGCAGGCGGTTTTCGAACTGCAATTGGAACGATTCACGCAGTTTCAGCAGCGCATCGCGCCCGGCCAGCTGCAACGCTTGATTCGACGTTTGGCGGACCCGTTCGGCCTCCGACTTCGCATCGGTAACGATTTGGTCGGCTTCGCGTCGGGCGGCGTCGAGGATCGTCAGTGCCTGACGTTTCGCGTCGGCTACGATCGCGTCGGCTTCCTGCTTGCCCCGGGACACGCCATCGCTTTTGAGGCGATCGATCAGGACGTCGACGCCAGCGGACTTGGAGATATTTTCATTTGCCATGGTAAACTCAGCCTACTCCCACAACGGCTGCCGCCTCGGGCAACCCGCCAGCGACGATCAGGGCAAAAATGAACGCGAACACGGCGAAGCCTTCGACGATCGCAGCCGGGGCGGCGGAGAGACCGAAGATTTCGGGCTTGTTCTTGGTCGCGTGGACCGCCGAAGCACAACACTTGCCCTGGTACCAACCGCTGAAGAGCAGCGCGACGCCGCAGAGCACGCCGATGGCGAACAGCCCGGGCGCCGATGTCACGCTGACCTCACGGTTGAGCGACAGCATGACGACGATGCCATAAATCGTTTGGGATGACGGCAATGCCGACAACCCGACCAGTCGGCCGTAACCCGACTCGACGTCCAGCATCGCTCCGCAGGCAGCCTGACCGGCGGCGCTACAACCGAGAATACTGCCGATCGCCCCCAACGCGAGCGGGGCATAGATGCCGGCCCAACCGAGCATCAGCCAAAATGAATCACCCATCAACGATCTGCCTTTTTGCAAAATGCGCGAAACGGATATCCCTCGTCCGTCAGGGACCAACTAAAAAATTCGATGCAGTTCAAACGTAAGCCGTGGACGACGCCGCCGACGATCCCGAGCGCGAGGTTCAACGCGTGACCGGCGAGAAAGATCAACGACCCGACCAAGATTCCGACCCCCGAGATTTCCATCGCGTCAGCGGCCAAACCATTAAAGGTAACGGCCAATTTCGCACTCGCCAGCCCAAGCGCGAACAACCTGAGGTAGCTCAGCGAATCGCCGAACGCTTTTGAGATATTCGTCAGCCCCATCAGCCCTTCGAGTGGACGCCACAACCAATCCTGCGGCCGTGACGAAAAGAACGGACGGTCGCTGGAGAACAGAAACACCAGCCCGAGGCCGGTCGCCAGTCCGGCGATGCCGAATTGCCACAACGACCCGCCGAGCGTCTCGGCAGCGGTGCCGAGTTTTTCGGCCAGCCAGCCCACCAGCGGCGGTTCGCGGAGTTTGGCGATCGCCATCACCAGGCCGCCGAGCAGCGCCACGGCCCAACCGACGTAGCCCAAGGCGCGTGAACTGCCGAGCCGATTCCAACCGCTGATCAAATTGGCGATCATCAAATGAAAGACGCCGATCGCGGCGGCCAGCAGCATCATCGACGGCTGGTCGTTCATGATCGAGCTGTCGCCTCGTTTCCAGACCAGCAGGTCGGGCAGCGAGCCGGTCGGTGGCGCGGAGCCAAAATAACTGCCGATCAAGACGCCGTAGCCGATGGTCATGGCGACGATGGCGATCAACAGCCCGCGCATCCGACGACCGTTCTCAGAGCTTTCGAGTCTGCCCCAAAACGCCGCCAAGACGATGGCCAGCAGGATCCCGTAGCCGGCGTCTGCCATGATCATGGCGAAAAACAGCGAGAACGAGCCGTACATCAGCCAGGTCGGATCCCAAGCCGAATAGCTCGGGGTCATGTAAAACGTCACTGCCCCCTCGGCGCCGGCGACCGCGGTCGGGTTCTTCAGCAGCGTCGGCGGCGAGTCGGTCAGCTCGGGCGGATCGATGGTCAACGCCAATCGGTGCTGTTTGGCAAACCGCTCAAGTTCGGGCAAGGTCGATTCTGGTGCCCAGCCTCGCAGGGCGAAAATCGGACCCTCGTTCAGCATGTGATCGGCGGCGACACCCAACCGGCGGTCGTCATCGGCCACTTGCATGTCAGCCGAAAGGCGACCGATCCAGCGGGTCAGCGAGATCCGTTCGAGGTCGAGTCGTTCGAGCAACCGATCGACCTCTTCGAGCCGTTCCCGGAGTTCGCTGCGGGAACGTGGATCGAGCTTCACCGGTCGCCCCGGGACCCCGATCGGCTGCTGGCGGCTGATCACCACGACGTGGTCGTAACGACTGGTACTGGAGACGATTTCCCAGGGAAACTCCGAACCGACGAGTTGTTCGACGTCGCGGTGGCGGATTCGATAGAGCCAGAGTTGTAAACCGCCGAGCGTTTCGGGGTCGGGGATGCGAAAATCACCCCAAGGGGCGGTCGCCGCGATCGCCCGGGTCAACTTCTCACGTTCTTCGAGCAAGTCTTCGTGAGCCCGCCGGTTGATCAGCGTCCGCCTGGTCACCCGAACTCGGTCGTACTCGGAATCGTGAGTGGCCGCGGGGCGTTGATCGGGACAGGCCGCCAGATACTTGATCGCGTCGTGGACCTCGCTTCGTGCCTGATCTTCCCACTGCTCCGCCTTGATCGCCCCGTGCAAATCGACCAGGTGAAGGCATCCCAACGACTGCAAGCCGCGGAGGACCTCGTCCCGCTGATCCTGGCACCCCAACAGGGTGACTTTTGATAATTTAACAATGGCCATGAGCGAGGCGACCGGGTCAGGCGTCAGCCGAGTGCTTGCTTTTCGAAATCTTGGATCGGACCACCGCGGCCCGTTCCTGGTCGGAGAGAAAAATGACGATACGGCGGATATTCTGCTCGGCCTGTGGGATCAGTACCTTTTCGAACAGGTTGACCCGCTGCGTGATTCGGCGGGCGGCCAACGCCAACATCTCGACCCGTTTTTTTCCGACTTCGTGCTCGACCCTCAAACGGGCTAGTCGCTGCAAGGAATCGATCAAATGGTCAACCCAGAACGGCGTCGCTAGGGTGGAGTAAGGTTCGATCTGAAATTCGATCTCACGGACCACCGGCAGACGGGTACCGACGACGTTCTCCGATTCGATCTGGACGCTTTTCACATGCACCAACCGCGATACCTTCACGGTCGGGATCGTCGTGCTGCCGAGCAGTGGGTAGAGCGGATCGAGACCGACATGCAATGCCGAAATCTCGTTTTCGACTCGATCGAGTTCCTTGCGGGCGGCTTTCAGGGCCGCTAGCAACTGTTGCCGTTTGAGATCGAGCGAAGGGAGGAATTGCTTGAACGTCTTCGCCTGATCACGCTGCTGTTTAAGCGAGGTCTTATTGAGTGCGACTGACATCGCTCACACCCCGGTTGACGCCTTTGGGATAGTAACGCTCGATCAGTTGATCCCGCATCAGCAATTCCTGGGGTTCGAAGCATTCGGCCATCGTCTGCCAGCAGGCGTCCAACGCCTCGTTGAGCGTCATCGAGACGTCGATGTCCATGAACCGTTTGGTGAACAGCTCGCCGAACTTCAACAACTTGTCATCAAAAGGTGACAGGTCGAAAGCCATCTGTTGCTTTTTCTGTGCGTCGCGAGCCCCGGAGAAGAGCCGGATCATCGTATTCATCACTTGCGGATGGTCTTCCCGCGTGACCGTCCCGACGACCTGTTGTTTGAGTCGCGAGAGCGAGCCGAAGGGATCGATCATTCCGTTATGCAGATAGAACTGTCCCTCGGTGATATAGCCGGTGTTATCGGGGACGGGGTGCGTGACGTCGTTGCCCGGCATCGTCGTCACGGCTAACAGAGTAACCGAACCGGCACCTTTGTAGTCACAAGCCCGCTCGTACCGAGACGCGAGTTGGCTGTAGAGGTCCCCCATGTAGCCGCGGTTGGAAGGGACCCGTTCCATCGCCACGCCGATCTCTTTCAAAGCGTCGGCAAAGGCGGTCATATCGGAGATCAAAACCAAAACGCGTTTGCCCTCCTCGACGGCGAAACGTTCGGCGACCTTCAATGCCAGATCGGGGGCCATCAAGCGTTCGACGATCGGATCCGAGGCGAGGTTGGCGAACATCACAGTCCGCGGCAGCATCCCCTCGTCTTCAAACATCGTGCGGAAGAAATGAAACTCATCGAAGATCAAGCCGAGTCCGCAAAACACGACGATATCGGCGTCGGCTTGGATTCCGACGCGAGCCAGCAGCTTATTGTATGGCTCGCCAGCGATCGAAAAAATCGGGATTTTCTGGCTTTCGACCAGGCAATTGAACACATCGATCATCGGGACCTTGGTCTCGATCATGTGTTTGGGCACGATCCGTAACGTCGGGTTGACCGAGGGGCCACCGATATCGATCCGTGGTTGGTCGGAGAGTTCTGGGCCGCCGTCGATCGGTTGTCCTACCCCGTTGAAAATCCGGCCGAGGATATTCGGCGAATAGGCGACTTGGGTGGGGTGGCCGAGGAACCGGACGCGGGCGTCGGTGGTCAAGCCTTTGCCGCCGGTGAAGACCTGTAGCGAGACGCGATCTTCGCTGATTTCGGTAACTTGAGCGAGCGAAGATTCGTCTTCGCCGCCTTCGACGACCGCCAATTCTCCCAATCCAACGTCGAGAGCGCGGACCGTCAAAATATCGCCGACGATCGAGATGACCTTGGTATGCAGCAGCAGGTCTGGGATCATGGTAGGAACGCTCTTGCCTTGACGACTGTCGAATTAACCCGCACTGTCGGGAATTAGTCGCCGGCTGACAAGGGTGCGGGTGACGAATTTCTCGTTAACCCGGCGTCTGATTCTCGATTCTGCTCAATCGCTTCATGCCTGTCCCAACGCACCGTCCCGACGACTCCGATCGCTCGTCCACGCCACCTCAGAACGTGGGTCGTGCCGCGGTTGCCGAGTTGCAGCACTGCGACGATTTGACGCGTGCGACCACTCCGCTAGCGAGCGATCGGCTGATCGATGGTCACGGGCGGGTTCATCGAAGTTTGCGGATCAGCGTGACCGATCGCTGCAACATCCGCTGCTTCTATTGCATGCCTGAGGAGGATGTCAGCTTCGTCGCTCACGATGAGGTGTTGACATTTGAAGAGATCGCCCGCGTCGTTTCGATCCTGGCAGCGGTCGGTATCCGAGACGTGCGACTGACGGGAGGTGAGCCGTTGGTTCGTCGCGACCTTCCGAAGTTGGTCGAGATGCTGTCGCAGATCGAGGGCGTCGAGGACCTGGCGATGACAACCAACGCGATCCTGTTGCCACGTTTCGCCGCACCGCTTCGCGAAGCCGGACTGAAGAGGCTCAATATCAGCCTCGATACGCTCAACGAAGCGACCTTTCGTCGGATCACGCGGCGGGCAGGGATCGGCCGAGTCCTGGACGGGATCGACGCCGCGATCGCGGCCGGATTCGAATCGATCCGGCTGAACGCACTGGCCATCCGCGACTTGACGGAAGCGGAGATCACTCCGTTGGTCGAGTTCGCCACATCGCGTTCGCTGACGATGCGGTTCATCGAGTACATGCCGCTGGACGCCGAACGCCGCTGGGACCGTTCCCAGGTTTTGAGCGGGGAGGAAATCCTGGCCCGCCTGCGGGCTCGCTTCGGCGAACTGCGGCCCGTTGCACCGCCGCAGGAGTCACAACCGGCGCGAGATTTTGAACTGGTTGACGTCGCAGCCGATGCGACCGGTAGGCTGCCGCGGGTCGGACTGATCCGGCCGGTGACCGCACCGTTCTGCGGCGCCTGCGATCGGTTGCGTTTGACCGCCGACGGGACGATCCGCAATTGCCTGTTCTCGCAGCGCGAATGGGGGCTAAAACGTCTGCTCCGAGACGGCCATAGCGACGCGGAATTGCTGCGGCAGGTCCGTGCGGCGGTCGCAGCCAAGGAACTCGGCCACCTGATCAGTCGGCCGGGATTCGTGCAGCCGGAACGCTCGATGTTCCAAATCGGCGGTTGAAGCGATCGCGGGTCGGTGGACGAGTACTCGGGTCGGTGGACGAGTACTCGGGTCGGTGGATGAGTACTCGGGCACGGCTTGGCCGCTCCGCTACAATCGATTGCGGATTTTCACCGCTAGCAACGAATCACTCAAACACGGAATTGGCATGACAGGCTCGACGGCTCCCCCCGCCGCAACCACCCTGCGGGAATTGCTCGATAGCGGTTGGACGAGCCGCAGCGTCAAGCGGGAGATGCGAGACAATTTATTGCGGTCGCTCGCTGACGGTGAGGCGCTGTTTCCTGGGATCGTGGGGTATGACCACACCGTCATTCCCGAAATCATCTTGGCGATTTTGGCGGAACACGACATCCTGTTTCTCGGTGAGAAGGGACAAGCCAAAAGTCGGATCATGCGGCTGCTGACCCGCTTTCTCGATGAGTGGACACCGTATATCGATCATCCCGAATTGCCGGTTCACGAAGACCCCGCCCGGCCGATCTCTCGCCTCGGCCGGGAGTTGGTCGCCAAGCTGCCGCCGGAAGAGATCCCGATCGCCTGGTGGAATCGGCGGGACCGCTATGCAGAAAGGCTCAGTCCGGGCACGAAGTTCGCCGACATCATCGGAGAAATCGATCCGGCAAAATTGACCGGTGGCGTCAGCATGGGTGCCGAAGAGGCATTGTCGTTCGGTCTGATCCCGCGGATGCACCGTGGCATTTTCGCGATGAACGAATTGCCCGAACTCGATGACTTGGTGCAAGTCGGGCTATTCAACATTTTAGAGGAGCGAGACGTCCAGATCCGTGGCTATCCGATCCGCTTCGACCTCGACGTGGTGATCTTATTTTCGGCAAATCCGTCGACTTACAATCGGTCGGGGAAGGTCATTCCCCAGTTGAAGGACCGCATCGGGACTACGGTTCAGACGCATTACCCGGCCGAACGCGATCAGGGGATCGCGATATTGAAGCAGGAGGTCGGTGACGATCTGGGAGGAGATTTCCCCGTCGCGGTTCCGTATTTCATGTATCAGGTCATCGAAGAGATCACCAATCAGGCCCGTCGTAGTAAGTACGTCGACCAAGCGTCGGGCGTTTCGGCCAGATTCTCGCTGGCCAACTTTCGCACGCTGGTCGCTTCGGCACGTCGGCGCGGTGTGTTGCTGGGCGAACGGCCAGCGGTACCGCGGATCAGCGATCTCGGCCACAGCCACAGCAGTTCGCTGGGAAAATTGGAACTCGACCTGATGGGCAGCCACCAGATGTCCGAACGACAGGTGATCGACAGTGTCGTCGCTCAGGCGATTCAAGTGGTGTTCAGTGAGTACATCGAAGAGCACGGATTGGCGGAAATCGCCGAGATCTTTCGCAAGGGAGTCCGGGTCGAAGTGGGTGATCTGCTGCCGAGCCGAGTCTACGCCGAACGATTGAAACGGGTTCCGGCGGCCTGGGACAAGGCCTTCGAGGTCAACGCCAGCGAAGACGAAGCGGTCCGAGCCAGTTGTGTCGAGTTCGTGCTCGCCGGCCTGCATAGCCTCGACCGGATCAGTCGCGCTGAGCGGCACGGCAGAATCGAATACGAGTCGTAACCGCCACAAGCCAGCGATCGGCTACCGACTGGCGACGGTAGCTTCGCGGCAGAGCGTGGATCGCCAGGAGGGGACGAGGAGTGGGAGCGGAACGTTCGGCTTTCGCTTAGAATCGAGCGTTTGCGTCGACTGGAGTTCGCTTCCGGCGCGACGTATTCGCTCCGATCAAACCTCATCCCCCACTGAGAATCATGACCTTTCGACGATTTTCCCATGGCTCGTGGGCTCTGCTGCCCTGGGTAATTCTGTTCACGATCGGCTTGCCGTCGGTCCGCCCCGGTGTGGCTCGTGCTGACGATCCTGGGCTGCCGAACGTATTGTGGATTTCGAGTGAGGACCACGGTCAAGAGATGGGCTGCTACGGCGACCGCTATGCCGATACACCCAATGTCGATGCGTTGGCCGCCCGAGGATTGCTCTATCGCAACGTCTGGTCGACGGCGCCGGTCTGCGCGCCGGCCAGGACGACGATCATTTCTGGGATCTACCCGCCGAGTTTGGGGGCGGAGCACATGCGAAGCATGGTCGCGATGCCACCGGGAACCGAGATGTTTCCTGAGATCCTGCGGAGAGCCGGTTATTACTGCACGAATAACAGCAAGACCGACTACAACTTGCCGATGCCGTCGGGGCTGTGGGACGAATCGTCACGGCAGGCCCATTACAAAAATCGTTCCGCTGATCAACCGTTCTTCGCGGTCTTTAATTCCACGGTCAGCCACGAAAGCGCGATCCGAAATTTCAAGGGTGAGCCGCAACACGATCCCGCGGCTGCTCCCGTTCCCGCCTACCATCCCGATACGCCGCTCGTACGTCGTGACTGGGCGATCTACTACGACACCGTAACGGCGGCTGACGAAATCGCCGGACGCCACCTACAGACGCTCGAAAAGGCCGGTTTGGCCGAGTCGACGATCGTCTTTTATTGGGGCGATCACGGCACGGGAATGCCCAGGGGTAAGCGTTGGCCATCGGATTCGGGGCTGCGAGTGCCGTTGATCGTCTATATCCCTGAAGCGTTTGCTCATTTGCGACCGGCCGATTATTCCGCCGGTGGCCATAGCGATACGGCCGTCGGGTTCATCGATTTCGCCCCCACGATGCTCAGCTTGGCCGGCATCGAACCGCCGTCTTGGATGCAAGGGCATGCGTTCTTGGGCCGCTATGCGACCGAATCGCCTCGGTATTTGTACGGCTTTCGAGGCCGAATGGACGAGCGTGTCGACCTGGTCCGCAGTGTGACCGACGGCCGCTATGTCTATCTGAGGAACTACATGCCACATCTGTCCCAAGGCCAGCATGTCTCCTACCAGATGGAAACGCCGACGACACGACACTGGCGAGCGCTTTTTGATGCCGGTGAATTGAACGCTGCCCAATCGAGGTTTTGGGACGTACCGAAGGATCCCGAGGAGCTTTACGACCTGCACGTTGACCCGGACGAAGTCGACAACTTGGCCGGATCGCCGGAGCACCAGAGCATTCTCGAGCAATTTCGGCTAGCCAACCGCGAACATCTCATTCGCACTCGCGACCTGGGGTTTATGCCCGAAGCTGAACGGGCCAGGACGATCGACGGCATCACTCCCTATGAGTTCGCTCGCGACGACCAAGCTTATCCACTTGAGAAGATCATGAACGCCGCCGAATTGGCGTCGCAGATCGACGACACGTCAGCGGAGACGCTTGACCAATTGGTGGAATTGACTGAATCCCCGAATGCGGTGCTCAGGTACTGGGGTGCACTGGGGTTGCAGATGCGTGGTGAGACGATTGTCGCCGCCCAACCGGCAGCGCTGTGGCGACGACTGCACGACGATGAATCGACGGCGGTTCGTGTCATTGCGGCGGAAGTGGAGGCGAGGTTTGCTGACGGACAGCGGCGAAACGACGCGATCGCCAGCTTGCTCGGATTGGCCGATTGGCATTCCCACGATCTCTTCACGGCGATGGCAGCTTTGGCTTCGTTGGAGACGATCGCTGATTCATTGAAGCCGCAGCAGGTCGCGAAGGTTGGTGAACTACCATCCGAAGGACCTTCTCCTGACGGTCGGTATGCCAGCTATGTCCCTCGCCTGCTGAAGCGTTTGAAGTCGGAGATCGTTGGCGACGACGCGACCGAGCGGTAAACATTGGTGTTCCAACCGTTACAAACCGCGTGACCATTACCAGCGTCATCAAGCGTTGCTCAAGGAACGCTTCCGACGACTTGCGGATGCAGTACCGATTCATCTGAACCGAAGGATTGAAGGGGTTGAATCGATACATCAGCAAGGTTTGGCAATGCGCGCTGAAGGCCGTCTCGTCACACGAGTTCAGACGCCGCGAGGCTTGGGGTGCCTCGCAGCCCTGATTCTGGTGGCCGGATGCCATTCATCAGCCGCTCCGTTGACAACGCGTCGTCAGCCCCTTCCGTTGCCACCCACACCGACACCGGCGGCGACGGCAGCCGTCATGCCGATCGCCACGACTGCGGAGGCGGTGACGGTGTCGCATCTGCAAACAACCGATCGGTCAAGTCGGGAGGTCGTTGAGCCGCCGGTTGCGATCGCAGAAGCGGTTGAACCGCTGCCTGAATCGTGGACCCTGGAGTCGATCGAAGCGATCGCTTTGAGGGCTCATCCGATGATCGGCGAAGCCCGAGCGGAGGTCGAGTCGACCCGGGGCCGCTACGTGCAGGCCGGGCTGCCGTACAACCCGGTGTTGCAATACCTGTCGGAAGAGATCGGGAACAGCGCCTCGTCGGGTTTGCACTCGGTCACGCTGTTTCAGCAGGTCGTCACGGCCAATAAGCTGGAAATCGCCCAGCAGGTAGAGTCGCAGGAAATTCGCGTGCGGCAGGCGCGATTGCGGATCGCGGAGCTGCGCGTGTTGACCAATGTGCGTGCCGCATTCGCTCAGGCGATGGTATGTCAGCACCGTTACGAGATCGCGCTGCAAATCGTCGAGATCGCCGAAAAGTCGGTGCATTCGGTCGAGTCGTTATTGGCTGCCAAGGAGGTTTCCAAGGTGGCGTTATTGCAAGCCGAGGTCGAGGCAGAAGCGGCCCGGATCACGGCGGCGAATGCTGAAACGGAATTACGTGCCAAGAAGCGAGCGCTCGCCGCCGCGATGGGCACCGCGGATCAGGATTTCGGCAGGCTGAGCGGTGGAATCGACGATGATTTGACCGCCGCCCCTTGGGAAGCCTTGATCGCCGAGCTCGAGGTGAGCAGTCCCGAAATCGCCGCCGCTGGCTCGCAGCTCGAGCGAGCGCGTTGGGCGTTGCAGCTCGCCTGCGCTCAGGTTACGCCTGACGTGACCGGTCAATTCGGCATCGGCTTCGACGATTCGAGCGACGATGCATTCGCGACGATCGGTGTCAGCGTCCCGTTGCCGATTCGTAACCGCAACCAGGGCAACATCCGCAGCGCCCGGGCGGAGATTGTGGCCGCAACGGCGGCGGTTGACCGCACGCGGCTGAGTCTCAGCGGCCGCTTGGCTGATGCCGTGGGGCGGTATCAGATGGCTCGCCAACGTTATCGCATGCTACAAGACCGGGTGATCCCCAACGCGATGGAGACTTTGGAGTTATCGCGGAAGGCGTTTGAGGCCGGCGAAACCGATTTTCTGCAACTGTTGACCGCCCAACGGACGCTGTTCGCTACTCGGCTCGATCTGCTCAATTCGCTGGCCGACGCCAAGACGGCTCACGCCGAGATCGAGGGGCTGTTGGTCACCACGCCCGACAACTGATCGGCATCGACGGGTGATCAAGCCTCACCGACGAGAGGCTTGAAAAACGCGCCTTCGTTGATCGTCGGGCGTTCGGGACGGCCTTTGTGAAGGTAGGTCAGTTCGAGATTATCGAGGCCCATCAGGTGGAGGATCGACGCGTGCAGGTCATGTACGTGCAGACGATTCTCGACGGCCCGGAGTCCGAGTTCGTCAGTTGCTCCGATCGTTTGACCGCCACGGACTCCGCCGCCCGCCATCCACATCGTGAACCCGGTCGGGTTGTGGTCACGTCCGTTCCCTTTTTCGGACATCGGGGTACGGCCGAACTCGCCACCCCAAATCACCAGCGTCTCGTCGAGCAATCCTCGCTGTTTCAGATCTTTCAATAGGCCGGCGACCGGCTTATCCATCTGACGGCAGAGTCCCTGGTGATTGCCCTCGATGTTGGAGTGGGCGTCCCATTTGCTGCCGGCACCGTGATAGAGCTGGACGAAACGAACGCCGCTTTCGGAGAGACGGCGGGCGAGCAGGCAGAGCCGCCCCATGTTGGCCGTGTCCTTGTGGTCCATCCCGTAGAGCGATTGAGTGGCCTCGGTTTCCGAGGCCAGGTCGAGCGTATCGGGCGCCTCGGCTTGCATTCGAAAGCCGAGTTCGTAGCTCGCGATCCGGGCCTCGAGTTCAGACTGTTCCGGGTGCAGCGCGGCAAAGGAACGGTTGAGTTGATTGAGGAAGTCGACCTTGGCGACCTGTCGCGACTGCGTCACGCCTTCGGGCGGGAACAGGTTCGGGATCGGGTCGCCCGATTCGTTGAACCGAATGCCTTGATAGGCGGCTGGCATGAAGCCCGCTCCCCAATTCCGCGGGCCATTAACGACTTGGGAGCGATTGTCTTGCATCACGACGAAGGCGGGAAGGTCTTCGTTTTCAGAGCCCAACCCGTAGCTGACCCAACTGCCCAACGAGGGCCGACCGCCGAGGATCGAACAGGTATTCATCTGGGCGACACCGGAGGAGTGATTGATCCCGTCGGCCCAGCAGGAACGGATCACGGCGATATCGTCGACGCACTCGGCGGTGTGAGGTAACCAATCGGAAACCCAGGTGCCGGATTCGCCATGTTGCTGCCACTCTCGTTTGCAGGCCAACAGCGGCGATCGCGATTCGCCCATTGCGGTAACGACGCTGCCGAAACTATCGGGCAGCGGTTTTCCGGCCAATTCGTTGAGCAGCGGTTTGGGATCGAACAAGTCGATATGGCTCGGCCCGCCCTCCATGAACAGGAAGATCGCCCGTTTCGCCCGCGGTGCGAAATGGGGGCCCGGTGTCGCGGCGGAGCGGTTGCCGATGGCCCCGGAGATCGACTCGGCGGCGCCGACCGCGGAGCGATCTTGCGCGAGCAAGCCGGCCAAAGCGACGGCGCCAAACCCACCGCCACAACGGGATAAAAACTCGCGACGACTGGAGGTCAGATAGGTATGCGGAATGGGCATCGGAGGCTCACGGCGAGTAGAGAAATTCGTTCGAGTTCAAGACGGCGTGACAAAGGTCGACCATCGCGCCGGCGGCCGGGTCGGAGGCGGCCGCGGCCAACGGAGAGTCGATCAGATCGAGCCCGCTGGCGGAGCTGTCGCGACGAACGCCGGGGTCACTTTCGAAGCGCCAATAGCCGATCGTGGCCGGTGTCGCTGACTCGGCGGTCAGCAACAGCGAGGCGGCATCGAGTCCGCCGCGGCTGAGCCGGACGCTGTCGATCAGCCCATCAAAAATGCTGGAACGGTCACCCCGACCACCGATCATCAGCGGGAACGGATTGGTCAATCCGCCGACGATATCGTGCTCGACTTCGGCGACCAACAACGGTTCTTCGTCGTCCGACAAATCCTTGAGGAAAAACGTCACCAAGCCCGGTTGGGCATCCGAATCACCGCTGGCCGGCACGGCCAACTTGACGCTCGCGGCGACGAAATAGGGTTGACTCATCTCGATGTGATGATCGGAAAAAACGGCAGCTTCGCCGGAGGAGCCATTCAACTTCTTGCCCCACATCTGCATCACCAAGGTCTGCGGTTTACGGCGAGATCCCTTGCCGGTAATCCCGAAACCCCAACCGGGAGAGCCCGACTTGCCGTTCCATTTCGAGACGATCGTCCTGACACTGCCGGTGTCATAAATCGACTTCGGCTGGATGAACGCCTCGATGACGAAGTCGCCGGGTGTCAGCTCGGGGCGATTCGCGACAGCCAGACTCGGCTGATCGGCGTCGGGCGAGACCGAGATCGCCTGTCCGTCGCGATAAGCCATCTGGCCGATCACGAACTCGTTGAGCTGCGCTTCGGTGGGGCCTGACTCGATCACGCGATACTGCGACGTTAAGAAGTCGAGGGCTGCGGCCAGTTCCTGTTCGTCGGGTGAACGGGCGAACGCCACCTGCCAGAGTCTTTCGATCGCGACCTTCGGGTCATCGACTCCGTCGGCGACGCGGTTGGCCAGTGCTTCGGCATGCCTGAGCAATTGAGGGCTGTTGAGCAACAACAGCGACTGGACCGGCGTTGTGGTCGTATTACGAGACGATTCGCTGGCGAAAAACGCTGGTAAGTCGAAGACGTCGAGCAGCGGATCGCGTGCGTTTCGCATCACACGGGTAAAGATCGTCCGTCGCGGCGTGTCGCCCAACACGCCGGGACCGCTGGCTTGTGGGCTGAGTTGTCCTGAAACGGCGAGCACCGCATCACGAATCTGCTCGGCATCGAGCCGCCGAGCCGCCGCCCGCCAGTAGTACCGATTCGACGGGTCGACCTCCTGGAACTGAGCAAACCGCGGGTGCAGGGCAGCTTGCCGGTAAGTGGCTGAAGTCACGATCAGTCGGTGCAGCGACTTCAAACTCCAGCCGTTGTCGACCAAGTAGTTCGCCAGCCAATCGAGCAGCTCAGGGTGGGTCGGTTCGCCGCCGAGTTTGCCAAAGTCGCTCGAATTAGAAGCCAAACCGCGACCGAAATGGTATTGCCAAACCCGGTTGGCGATCACCCGCGACGTCAGCGGATGATCGGGCTGGGTCAGCCAACGGGCGAGCGTGGCGCGGCGTCCGGTGGTCGGCAATTCGGGAATCGGCTCGATCTCGGCATCGGAGTCGTCCAACAGCGTCAGGAATCCGGGCGCGATCGGCTCCTTCGAGCGTTTCGGCATCACCGTTTCGGGAGCCACGGGCCCGACGTCGCGAGCTGTCATCGCCACCGGCAAAGCGGCAGGCTTGAGCGAATCGAACTTAGCGATCTCACGCCTCAGCTCGATCGCCTTCTCCTTGTCTTCCGCCTTCATCTTCGAATCGAGGCGGGCATAATCGAACTCGACCTGGCCGTCGACCAAGTAGGCGATTTGACGCTCGTAGGGAGTCGCCTCGTCACCCGACTTGGCATGCATTTCTTGGACTTCGATCGGAAATCGCTCGACCGCTTGCCGCTTGGCACGCTCACGATAGGGCGCCTCCAGCTCGGCGAGCTGGGTGCGGAGGTCAGCGGTCGCCGCTTCCCACTCGGCGAGTTCCGATTCGTAGACCTCGCGCTGCTGGGGAGTTTCGACGGTCGCATCGGTCGGCAGGATCGCTTGAAAAAATGCTTGCAGCCGGAAATAGTCTCGCTGCAGAATCGGATCGAACTTGTGATCATGGCATTTGGCGCACTGCATCCCCAACCCCAAGAAGACGTCACCGGTCGTGTCGGTCATGTCTTCGACGATCGTCTTCCACTGTCCTTCCGCGTCGCGGTTGTTGTATTCGTAGATCCCATGACGCAAGAAGCCGGTTGCGATCAACGCATCCGGATCGTCGGGAAACAGCTCGTCACCGGCGATCTGTTCTTGAACAAACCGATCGTAGGGTTTGTCTTCATTCAGCGACCGGATGACGTAGTCGCGATAACGCCAAGCGTCGGGTCGGTAATGATCGGCCCGGTAGCCATCGGAATCGGCGTAACGAACCAAGTCGAGCCAGTGCCGCGCCCAGCGTTGTCCGTACTGCTCGCTGTCCAACAGTGAGTCGACGAGTCGAGCATAAGCGTCTTCGGAGCCGTCGGCGAGGAATCGGGCCGTCTGCTCCGGGGTTGGTGGCAGCCCGATCAAGTCGAAAAAGAGTCTTCGGATCAGTGTCACCCGGTCGGCCGGCGGTGCCGGGTGCAACTGTTGCGAATCCATCGCCGCGAAGATAAATCCGTCGACGGGATTCTCGGTCCAATTCGCCGGGGCAGCGGAGTTGACCGGGACCGCTCGAGTGGTCAAAGGTTGAAAAGCCCACCAGCGACGATCTTCCTCACTGATTTTGTCGCGTGGCGCGATCGTGGCCGGCATCGTGATCGAATCGGACGACTGACCCGGCCACGGTGCCCCGATCTCGACCCAGCGTTCCAATATCGCGATTTCAGCCGGTTTGAGTTTGCCCGCAGGCGGCATCTCGAACGACTCGTAACGGACCGCTTCCAACAACAGACTGGCAGCCGGATCATCCGTTTCGATGGCAGAGCCAGACTCGCCACCGATGTGGATCGCGGCGAGCGAATCGAGCCGCAATTCACCCTTTTGGTCGTCCGGTCCATGGCACGACCAACAATGCTCGGCCAGCAAAGGACGAACCTTCGACTCGAAAAAAACCAAGTGACGATTCGCCAGTTCGTCGCCGCTGGCATCCATCGCCGCGGTCCCGACCGCCGCGGGACCGTCGTTGGCCGACTGCTCTTCGCCGCCACGAACCGAAGCGGAGTGGGAGCCGATGGCGACCAGTAAGACCGTGAAAAACGGACGGAGTATCAATCGCGGGAAGCTCGCCGAAGACATCAAATCGGTCGATTCGGGAGCCGATCGCGGGGGGGGATTAGCGATCAAATGAGGGCTCGTGGCGGGAACTTTGTGGCAGGAAGGGCTCCCCACATCGCTTTTGCACGACCGGGGGTACCCGAGTAAGTCGAGGACCCCACTATCTTAGTCGATTACGGCCAGGAAGACAAAACGATCAGCGAACCGCACGGGGGACATTTCGTCCGGCGCTCTCCGAGGCCGCGCCTGCCCGCCAAGGAGTCGCATCGCCGAAGATACGTTGGTAGTACATCGCCACCGACCGCAGCGCGTGCCCCTTGGGACCGACCTGCCAGCGATGTCCCCGCTCGTTGTACAGAGCGTTGGCCAAGAATCCGACCGTGCGGAGCATCTTGGGCGACTGCAGTTCGGCGTCTGGGGTGGTCAACATCAACAGTTCCAGCATGTGGCCGGTTGTCTGGATCTTGCGGTCCAGATTGCCGTTGTCTTGCGGCTGTTCGAACCACGCGGTGCTCATCGACCCGTCGCGATTTTGCAATGTCCAGATGTAGCGATCGAAATCGGCGAGGTATCGTTCGGCCCGGTCCCACTGACCCGTGATCGGTTTTTCCTCGGCACGACGGCGCCGTAACGCGTGGGCGAAGCCCATCAGGCGGTGCGTTCCTCCGCAGGCCGAACCGACCACCGGTTGGTCGAGCTCTTCTTGAATCAGCCGCTCCACCGACCAACGCTGACCATCCCCCGAGACCCAAGTGGTGTCGCTGTCGGCGTAGTGGGCCAGCGCGATCAGTGTGAAGGTCAACTCGGTATTGGGGCGACAGTCACGCATCTCACGATGCAGCACGTCTTCGATCGTGTACTGGTTCCGTGGCGAGTAGAGCGGATAGTTTTTCGGTACGTTGCTCTGGCCAAAGATCGCTAATAGCTGCCCCTGGTGGCCCTGCACTCCGACCCCCGTCTTGACGACGATACCGTCGCGGTCGTCGTCGAACAGCAGTTGGTTTCGACAGGGGTTATTGCCGGCCATCCAGGCGACCGCGTTGTACCGCCGGCGATTGGCGACAATGTGGGTGTCGCGATCGAACACCATCACCGCGTGCATCATGCCCCAGTGCGTCCGCTCCGCAGCGTCCTCGGGATTATCCCAATAATAATGAAGGCCCCGCTCGATCACGGACTTGAGACGGGCTGTCTGCGGCAGGATCGGCAGATTGGCAGCCGCTTTTCCGGTCGCCAAAATCAGTTCGCCGGAATCGGTGATCCGGTCGCCACGGATCGGATTGTGATATTCGGTTCGCTTCAGGTCGCCGACCGAGACACCCTTGCCGGTCACCGACTTGCCGGTCACCGACTTGCCGTCAACCGTTTTACCGCTGTTGAGCTGTCGGTTCGGAGCCGCCGTTTCGCGGCGACCGTTGGAGCTGAGTTTCAGCTTGCGGATCTCGATCTCGCCGTTCGCGTCCGACGGTGTGGCGGACTGAGCCGATTCAGACGATCGAACCGAGTTCGCTGTTTTACCCTTGACGGCGGAATCGATCGCCGCGCTCGACTCGGGTGAATCGGTAGGTTCGGGTGAATCGGTAGGTTCGGGTGAATCGGTAGGTTCGGGTGAATCGGTAGGTTCGGGGGATTCCGCGGCTTCGGGCGCTGTGGCAACGTCGGCGACGCGTTTCGCCGATTCATCAGCGTTGATCGCCGGGCTTACCAGGATCAATTCCGCAGCTGATCCATCGTCTTTCGACTGGCTCGCTTCGTCAGCGGTCGACAACGACGGCGGTTCGACGTCCTGCGGGTCGGCGGTCGAACGCTTCGACGTTTGGTCCGCGCTGTCGCTTTCCCGATTTCGAGCCGGCAGGTCACGGATTGCTTGCAGCGTATTGCCGAAGATCTCGGTGATTTTGTCGACCGCGGCCAACCGAGGGCTGGCATCCTGACCGTCAGTCGCTTCACCCGGCTGATTTTCGCGATCCGTTGTGGGGGGCTTGCTGGCGATGGGGTTCGCTGCCTGAGCCTGCTTGGGCGTTTCCTTGACCAGCCCACCTCGAGGAACCCACTGATCGTCGAAATCGTCTCCTGTCAGCGGTCGAGAGGCGGCGTTATTTCCCGGCAGGCCAGCTGAGCGGCTGATCGGACTGATCAGAGGGATGGCCGATCCGTAGCTGGGCGACAATTCTTGGGGCAGCGGAACGAGTTCGGTGTGTTCGACCAAATCGACTTGGCGACGAAGTGACTCCGAGGCTGCGGCGGCGGGATCGAGTCGCAATCGATTGACCGATTCCTCAGTCCGACCGACGGCAGGCGAAACCACGATCAGAAGTGCGGCCAAGGCTGGACGACCACAGAGGCAGGGGCGAGGCGGATGTGAAACCATGTGGCTTGAATAAAAACGGGAGCCGTCGCTAGTTATTTGCAAACGGCATTCCGTAGATCACGATGATGCCGATTGAAGACCAATTCCGGTATCGGCCGAACGTGTCCCCGTAATCCAGTCAGCTTTTCGCATGCCAAAGCCTGCGAAGAAATCGAAAATCTTCCGGCCGCGGCGCCAACAATGAGGTAGGGTTGAGGGCGGACGGTTCAGCTTTCCCAATCGCTAGCGGTGGCGACTACCGGTGGATGACGACCAAGTGATTATCGAGCGAGCATTGGGGGGAGATCGTGCCGCGTTCGGCGAATTGGCGGTCCGCTATCAGGATCGACTCTATTCGTCGATGTTGGGGGTGACCGGATCGCCGGAAGAAGCCGAGGACGTCGTTCAAGATGCGTTGGTGCGAGCGTTTTTGAAGCTCGATTCGTTTCAACAGAACAGTCAATTCTTTACCTGGCTTTACCGAATCGCGTTCAATGTGGCATTGAGTCGACATCGCAAGCGGCGGTGTCGGATATCGATCGACCAATCTCGGGAGACGACCGGATCGGAACCGGTCGACGATGCGGACATGCCCGAGGAACCGCTGCTCCGCCGTGAACGGGTCGACATGGTTCAGCAGGCCCTGTCACAATTGTCCGACCAGCATCGCGCCATTCTGGTACTCCGCGAAATGGAGGATTGCTCCTACGAGGCGATCGCCGAGATCCTCGACATCTCGATCGGGACGGTTCGCAGCCGGATCAGTCGGGCTCGCTGCCAACTCAAGCTGGCCTTGGAGTCGATGCGGAGTGCCGAGGAGTCGTGTTGAGGTTCGACATTGCCGATCCAGATTTCATTCCCTGCCAGGTGAGCCCATGTCCCGTGCCCTGTTGGTCATCGATGTTCAACTCCACGAGGCGATCCTGGTTTCACAGCAGATGTTCATCAGCGACGTGATCGATTCACGAGAATGGCTGGAACGGATCGATTAGCAATGTGCGGGAAAAAGCGTCAAGCACTTTTCCTGGCATTGGTTTTCCGCTCGCTCCTGAATGATCGCTGTCTCGCTGCCTCGCTGTCTCGTCAACCGGCGGACCAAGCGGTCGCCGCCAATTGGCGGACTTCGGCGATACTCAGCTGCCACTTATCAGCGGCATCCAAGGCGTCATCGTACTCCAACATCATCCGCTCACGGCCGCCGCCGACCTGAACCGCCTTAGCCCTCAATTCACCCTGCGGCGTTTGCAATTTGACTTCGCGACGGAGCAACTTTCGACGGTCGGCGAGGTAGCGGCGGACACCGATCGTCGTCGTATGTGCCAGCACGATCTGTTCGAGTCGCCCGGCCCCGTGGGGTGACGCGATCACGGTCAACTCGATCCCCGCACGGCCTTTCTTCATCAGGCAAGGCGTTTGATAGACATCCAAGGCTCCTGCGGCGAAGAGTTTAGCGACGCAAGCCGCCACATCTTCCGGTGAGCAATCATCGAGGTTCGTTTCGATCAACACGACCCGATCGAACTCCGAGGGGATCGTCTCCTCCGACTCAGCGGCGACACCGTCATCCGCAGCGGTACCGAGGGCGATCCGGAGTACGTTGGCTTGTTCGTCGAGGTCGATCGTTCCGGCGCCGTAGCCGACCGCTTCGAGCCGCATCGCCGGTAGCGGTCCGAAACGTTTGACAGTCGCTTTGAGAATCGCGGCGCCGGTCGGCGTCGTCAATTCGTGACGGATGTGACTGGTGGCGATCGGGATCCCGCAGAGCAGTTCGGCGGTTGCCGGCGCGGGGACCGAAACGAGCCCGTGAGCGATTTTGACGCTGCCACATCCGGTCGGCACAGGTGAAGCCTCGAACCGGTCGATCGACAAGGCGTCGAAGCCGATCGCGGCACCGACAATGTCGGCGATCGAATCGATCGCGCCGACCTCATGGAAATGCACTTTTTCGATCGTCGTGTTGTGCATCTTCGCCTCGGCCTGGCCGATCAGCGAAAAGATCTGCTTAGCCATCCGCCGCGCCCCGTCGGACAATTCGGAGCCGGCATCGATCATCGCCTCGATCTGATGAAGATGCCGGTGGGCATGCTCCGGCGGGTGTTCGATATGCACCTTGACGGCCCGGAACCCCTTTTTCTTGACGACATCCGCAGCGATGCGGACCTGACCGAGGCCCATCGAGGCGATTCCGGCTTGAATTCGCTCCAACGGCACCCCCAGATCGACTAGGGCGCCCAGCACCATGTCGCCGCTGATACCACTGAAACAGTCGAAATAGGCGATCCTCATGGCATCAACTCCCAGACAAAAACGGGGGTGACCTTCGGCTCAACCGCAAAAAATTGCCGGTGGAAAAACACGGGGCGAGCCGATTGACAGCCAGTCGCCGCTGCCAAACTACGATTCCGCACCGCACTGTAGCGAAACACGGGCCACTGTCCATTCGGGCAGCGGCCCGAAAATCACTCGACAATCGCCGGCAGCGTCCAACGTTCGACCGCGGTGATCCGCCCACTCATGTTCGAGCCGCCGACGATCACGAACGACGCATCGTCGACCGGCAGCATCCGGTGAAAGAATCTCGCCGTCGGCGTCCGTGCGACTACCGTCCAGGCGTCCGCATCCGCATCGAATCGTTGCAGGCTTCCGGCGACGTTGGAAACATAAAGCTGCCCACCGGTGGCGAAGGCCGAAGCGCCGAAGCCGGCCAGGTGGCCGTCGCCAACGAGTTCGGGACCGCTGACCCAAGTGTCGCTCTGCGGGTCGTAGATGTCGGTTTCTCGTGAAGTGTCATCGCCCGACGTCATTCCACCGATCGCAAAAATCCGCCCATCATGGGCTGCCACGGCCAAAGCGCGGCGTTCGAACGGAGGTTCGGCGATCGCTTGCCAGCTCGGCTCAGACGCTGACAAATCGAGTCGCCAAGCGGTTTGATGCCACACACTGCGACCATCACCCGCCATCGCCCAGCCGCCGATGACATAAATCGAATCGCCCAACACCGCAGCGTCGAATGACGACCGCGGTTCGGGCAACGGCGGCAACTCCGACCACTCGCCACTGGCGGGATCGAAAGCGGCGACCGAATCGACCGACCAGAGATCGTGCTCCTGATCGGGAGCGTTGCGGGCTTCGAATCCGCCGATCCGATAGAGCTTGCCGCCGTGCGGTACCATCGCCAACCCCTGAAGCTTTGGACCGCGAGCGACCGTTTCCCAACGGCCATCCGGCAATGACAGTCGCAGCAACGAATCGTTTTGCACGGCCGATGAATAGTCGTGAGACGAGCCCTTGGTGCCACCGTAAACATAGACGTCGTCACCGAGCACGGCGCCACCAAAACTGGTCAAGGTTGTCGGTAATTCGGCTAGCGATTGCGACGGCACCGACACGACCGACCCGGGGACATCGAGTGTCAATGTCACATAGTGGCGGGTGTCGTCGAAGGCTTCGCCGTCGACCTTCCCGGCAGTCGCGTCGATATGGCGGGCTCGGATCGAGTATCGTCCCGCCGCGTGAGGACTGAAGACATACTCGCCGTCGGCATCGGTTTCGCCCCGACCGCCGTCGCCATCGCCTTGCGGACCCGAGATCACGACCTCAGCGTCGCCCGCGGGCGATCCGGCGAAACGGACCTGTAATCGCACCCGCCCGTCGTCGAGTCGCGGCGTGATATCCAGTTCGAGCTGCGACTCGGTATCGACCTTGGCCCACAGCGGCGAATCGAGCGGCGGTCCCACCTTGGCGTAGTACTTCAATCGAAAGCTTTCGCCACCCTTATTACGGACCCCGAAATCTTGCTTGGCCACCAAAATCGATCCTTCGGTACTCTCGGTGTCGGCGTGGGCGAGCTTGACCGACAACGAATCGCCGGCCCGTGAGGGTTTCACCGGGCCAGCGAAAGTCGAGGCGGATACCGACCACAGCTCGACCCGATCGAGGAGATCCAGCAACGCCGGGTTGTCGGGCTGGGCGGCTTCACCGAAGTAGAGTTCGACTCGCTCGGCCGCGGGCAAGGCGACCGGTTCGGAATCGGCTGTCACGGGAGCCAACCAAATGAAGTGCGCCCTCGCCAGCGGAGACGCAATCCAGCAGCCGGCAGTCACAAGGGTGGCGGCCAACAGCGGCCGCAGGAATGTTGAAAGTCGCATTAAACGCATCCAATCGGTAATCGGGAAAGGTGGAAACGGCGCGATCGGTGATCACGGCCGCTCGGTCAAAACAAACGAAAGCTTCAATGGCTCCGACCGATCGGCGGTTGGAGCCGTCACCGTCGCGGTCAAACGACTATTGACATGATAGGCGTTTGGTAGCGTGGGGCGATCGATCCGCCCACGACTGCTCGCCAATCGCGTCCAAGCCTGCTCGTCGTCGTGGGACCAACGCGGGTCGTCGACCAACTCGATCTCGACGCGGTGGTTCCCCGCCGGTGGTCCCGAATCGCTGGTCGCGGCAAACCGCCCCGCTTGAATCGGAAAAACCGTCTTCGGGCCGGTCGTCTCACCGAGCGGGACAAAGCGGATCTTGGCACCGTCGAGCGGTTGCCCCTGCCAAGTCACCTCACCCTCGACCGCCACGCGGGTAAACGGCTCCGCAGGACGCTGACAACCCGCGCTGACACCGGCCGAAACGACGATCGCCAAGATCACCGCAGGCGACGCGGCGAACCTTCGTCGCTGAGATCGCGACTTACGAAGCGTTGTGCGGGAAAAAAGTGTCCGGCAAATATTGCGAGGAACTCGCCCTTTTGGCGCTTTGCAGAAAGCGTTCCGGAGACTTATTTCGCGCTCGATCCTAAAACGTGTCATGGCTGATCACTTCTCCGCCGTTGCGAGTCGCCAACGCGTCCAAAACCATCACATCGATCGAGTCGGTCAAGAAATGAACACCGCCGTCGCCGAACGTGAACTGGACCCCACCTGGATGATCGCTGCGAAACGAGCGGACCCAGCCGCTATCAAACAGACCGTCGTTGGCGAAATCACGAGGATTGAACGCATACTCGGTCGTGATCCCGGTCGATCCCGGGAACGGGTTGCTCCAATAAGTAAACGAAAACCGCGATTGGCCGGTACAGTTGCCGCTGGTGAACCGATAATCGGGCAGGTTGTACGCCGTTTCGCCGATCATCATCGTTTGCGACGTACCGTCGAGGAAATCGCGGAAGCCGGTCGGCCCGTCGACGGTGTCGGAATAGACGATCGCACCGTTCAAGCTCGGGCGCGGACGGCCCGAGAACGACCAGTATTGGTCGTAGTCACGCGACCCGATCGAGGCGGCGTAGTTTCCCGGCGCCCGTCCGTTGTCGCCATCGCACGACGGTACGGCTCGCCGTAGCGGCGACGACGGACAGAGAAAGAACGGGATTTGTTGGCCGGTGACCTGCTGATTCACCGGATCGCTGTTCGACAGAGCGAAGTCGTAAAGCTCGAACTCGCTCGCTTTTTCGATCAGCGGCAGGATGGCCGTGAATAGACTGCCGCCGCTGAGCGTGTTATTGGCGTTCACCGTCGGAAATCGTTTGAATGACGATTCGTAATTGTGGATCGCCAACCCGATCTGCTTCAGGTTGTTCTGGCAAGACATCCGGCGAGCCGCTTCGCGGGCAGCCTGAACGGCAGGCAGCAGCAGCCCGATCATCACGCCGATGATGGCGATCACCACCAGCAGTTCGACCAGGGTAAATGCAAGCCTCGACCGGACGGCCAGCGAGGACTCGAGGTGACGGATAGCGTTCGGGACGAACGCCCGGGTGGGTGAACCAGCCATAAAAGAAACTCCGAGAGCCACAGAAACGGAAGACGCCGCAGGCACGTTGCGTGCGGCGGTCGATCCCGAGCGTGGCTAGCGAAAGGCTGGCTGCGTCGTCGGCGAGCGTTTATTGATATTGCGAATCATTCGCAGTAGTGATCATGGCGACTCGGTTCCAAGTGTCAACCCTCGGTAGCGAAGATTTTTTTCCAGTTCCGTTGTCGAATCTGCCGGTCGCCAGCAACGTCCGCGGTAGAGCTGACCGGGGAGGGCGGATGCCGATCCGATAGGTCATCTCACGTAGGACCGCTTGCGGGGCCGACAGAATCAGAATATCCGTTAAACTTGACGCAGCGTCGTCAGATTACGCAGTTTCCGTGAGGATGGTATCAGCCGATACTCGCTGGTTTCCGATCACTACCGTTGGGGGATCGGCCTGCCAATGCGGCGGGCGAAGTGCCCTCTTACCGGAACCACTCACCTCCCCGGCTGGTTCGCCGCATGGATATCACTGACAACATTCCTCCCAGCTACATCGAGCTGCCGCCACCGGCGCGGCTGTCGACTTTCGTGGATATCGCAAAGTGGCGGGCAGACCGGATCGCCGATCAGGTGGCGTTCACGTTCCTGACCCCCGCTGAGGGTCGCTCCGAGGTGATCACCTACGGCGAGCTCGATCTTCGTATCCGTTCGCTGGCGGCGGTCTTGGCGGACAGCGGGTCGCCGGGTCAGCGGGTTTTGATCGTCCAGCAACCGGGGATCGATTACATCTGTTCGCTCTTTGCGTGCCTCTACGCGGGGATGGTCGCCGTTCCGGTCTATCCGCTCGACGTGTTCAGGCTCCGCCACACCTTGCCGCGACTGCAAGCGATCACGCGTGACGCCGACGCGCCGATCATGCTGACCAGCGGCGAGGCTTTGGGCGGTTCCGCCGATCGTGAGCCGTCCGCCAGCCCGCTATGGGACCTCTGCCGTCAAGCGGTGATCCGCACCGATCAGGTCGGTACCGAGTTGGCCGATGCCTTTCGGTCGCGTCGTCACCGCGACGCCGACCTGGCGATTCTGCAGTACACGTCGGGCACCACGGCGACGCCACGAGGGGTCGCCTTGCGGCACCAGCACCTGGTCTCCAATTCGCGTCAGATCTACTCGGCTTACCACGGCCGCGGTGCCGTCTGCGTCTTTTGGCTCCCTCCTTACCACGACATGGGGTTGGTCGGCGGGCTGTTGTTGCCGATGTACGCCGGACGTCCGAGCGTCTTGATGAGTCCGACGTCGTTCGTCCAACAGCCGTTGGCCTGGCTGGAGGCGATCACGCGTTATCGTGGGACGACGACGGCGAGTCCGAACTTCGGCTACGAACTCTGCCTCCGCAAGATCAGTGATAGCGCATTGGCATCACTCGACCTGAGCAGTCTGCGGGTGGCGATCTCGGGTGCCGAACCGATCCGTGCGTCGACGATGCGGCGGTTCAGCGAACGTTTTTCGCCGCGCGGGTTTTGTCCGTCGGCCTTCACTCCCGCCTACGGGATGGCGGAAGCGACGTTGGCGATCACCGGTAAGCCGCTCGGGGAACTGCCGGTCGCGGTCGACTTCGACGCCGACCAATTGCACAACGGCACCGCGGCTGAGTACACCGCGACCGACCACTGCGACGATCGGCGCCGGATCACGGTCGTCGGTTGTGGCTTTCCGCTCGACGATACCGAATTACGGATCGTCGACCCCGAAACCCGCCAGCGGCTCGACGACAATCGTGTTGGTGAAATTTGGGTTCGTGGACCCGCGGTGGCCGATCAATATTGGCAACAGCCCGAGCTATCGGCGGCAACGTTTTCCGCTTCGGTCGCGACCGCCGACTCGCAAACAGAGCCAGTCGAGACGTTCTTGCGGACCGGCGACCTCGGCTTCATGCACGGCGGCCAGTTGTTCGTGTCGGGGCGTTTGAAGGACCTGATCATCATCGCCGGACAGAACTACTTCGCTCATGAATTGGAAGCCGCGGTGCAAGCCACCCACGATGCGCTGAAGGTCGATGGCGGGGTCGCCTTCTCGGTTTCCAACGAGTTCACTGAGCGAGCCGACGGCCCGGCGGACAGCGATTCCGCCGACGCCGAGCGACTGGTGATGGTCCAGGAGGTCGTCCGCCCCAAACGCTATCCATTGCCGACACTCGTCGAACACATTCGGGCAACGCTGGCCGAGCGTTTTGGCCTGGCGGTCGACTGCGTCGTCTTGGTCGCCGCCGGTAGCCTTCCCAAAACGTCCAGCGGCAAATTGCAGCGGTCGGAATGCCGCCAGCAGTTCGTCGCTGGCGAGCTGAGCGTGCTGCATCGCTGGCAACTGTGCGACGAGTCCGCCGTCGATGGTCGGCAGCAGCCCGAATCACCAGCCCAAGGAAAAGTCTGCGGATCGGTCGACGTCCCGGCCACCGATCTTTGCCCCGCAGTCGACGAAATAGCGCAGCAGATCAAGAGCATATGGTGCGAGGTGCTCGCTGTCGGCCAGGTTTCCGCTGATCAACACTTTCTCGATCACGGTGGCCATTCTTTGGCGGCGATCGGGATGTTGTCGCGAATTCGGGAGCGGATCGGAGTCACCGTCGATTTCGAAACGCTGTACCGCGCCCCAAGATTCGGACAATTGGTCGCTGAAGTCCGTCGCTTGGCCGCTGACCAAGCGGCCGTGGAACCCGCCGCAGGTGATCAACCCGATCTCGTTTCCGCTGCCGCAACCGCGAACGGCACGATCGCGAACGGCACAGCTACGACCTTTTTCGCCGCCAGCGGGGTGATCGCTAGCCCGTTCAGCGAATCTCTGCATGGTGTACCTCTGACGCCGGCCCAACGCCGCTTTTGGGTGCTCGACCAGTTGGAGCTTCGGCAAGCGTTCCTGCATGTCGAGCTGACACTGAGACTCGCCGGGGCACTCGACTTGGATCAGCTGGCCCGGTTGATCACCACGCTACCGGAACGCCATGCGGCGTTGCGGTGTCGGATCTGGCCAGACGCTGATGGCATCCCCCGACAACGGTTCAACGACACGTCACCGATTTTCGTTCGCCGGCTCGATCTCCGCCCCGAGAATCCGACCGAGATCGAGGGCCGGCTGAGCGACGTTCGCTCCGCGGCGGTGAGGGAACCGCTCAACCTTCAGAATGGCCCGGTGTTTCACGCGGTGTTGATCGACCTGCCGGGCGATGTCAGCGAGTTGATTTTGGTCGCCCACCATGCGATCTGCGACGCCGCATCACTACAGCTGATCGTTCGTGATTTGGCGAATTCCTACAACGGTCAGCTCGATTCGTCGGCGACCGGGGAAGCGAGCAGCGGCGGCGGTTTGGTAGGTGACGCCGAACTGTTGACCCCAGCCGGCATGATCGACTGGTCGCAGGACCAGCGGCTTGAGTATTGGCGTGATCGATTGCACGCGGTCGCTGCCGACTCACCGTTGGCGGTGGCCTCGGCCCACGGGCCAGCGGCCGGGGAAGCCGTTTCCTGTTGTGGCAGCGATGACGACCGCCCCGATTCGCAGCTCCAGACGCTGTTGCTGCCCCCGGCGGTCGGCCAATCGCTGTGGCGACGTGGTCGGCAGTGGGGTGTGACCCCATTCGAAATTCTGTTGTCAGCTTGGACGTTGGTGCTGAGACGTTATGCGGAGTCGGACGATTTGGTCTTGGGTGTTCCTGTCGCGGGGCGCGATCAGAGTCGACTGGAAACCGCGATCGGTTGCTTTATCAACACGCTGCCGTATCGTCACCAGGAAAGCGTGGACATGTCGTTCGTCGATTATGTCCGAGCGGTTAGCCGATCTTGGCGACGCGATTTGCTGCATGGCGAAGTGCCGCTGGACGAAATCATCGATCGGCTCGAGCTGCCGCGGTCCGCTGATCGCTTGCCGTTGATCCAGCACCTGGTTTTGCATCAACCGCCGGTCGCGGGGCCGGTCAATTTTGGCCAAGCCCGCTGCATCGACTTTTCGTCGGCCTACTCGACCCTAGCGGCCTACGACACGGCGTTGATTTGCCAGTGGCGTCAACTCGATCTTGACGGGTTGGGTTGTGAGCCACGTTGTGACCTCGGGGTGGCTTTCAATCCGCAGCGGATCAACACGACGACGGCCGCGAATCTGCTCGACGGCCTCGTCACCTTGCTGGACGAATCGCTCGCCGATCCGCGAGTGGCCGCCGGTGATTTGCGGATCTGCGGGCCGACCGAAGCGCGACTGCGGGCTGTGGCCCAGCGGGCGCGGACCTTCCGTCGCGCCGACACGACGGTCCTCGATCTCTTCGCCCAGCGTGTGGCGATTACCCCTGATTCGGTAGCGGTCATCGATCAGCAGGGTGCGGCGACGTTTGCACAACTCGACGATCAATCGAATCGCCTCTGCCAGCGGCTGCGGCGGCGTGGCGTCGTCGCGGGAGAGATCGTGGCGCTGCGTCTGAGCCGTGGGCGACGATTGATCATTGCCGCTTTGGCCCTCTGGAAGGCCGGCGCGGCTTATCTTCCATTGGACCCGGATTACCCGCAGCAGCGATTGGATGAAATCGTCGCTGACGCCGAACCGGCGTGTCTCCTCACCGACGTCGATTTCGACGAACTCTTGAACGCGGACGAGTCGCCTGCCGCGACCGGCGATGATCATCGGCCCGCCGTTTCGCCAACCGATTTGGCGTACCTGATCTACACCTCCGGTTCGACCGGCAAGCCCAAAGGGGTGATGATCGGTCACGACAACTTAGCGAACGTGTTGCGGTCGTTCGCCGAACGTCCGGGGCTTGCTGCCGGGCAGCGAATCTTGGCAGCGACAACGATGTCGTTCGACATCTCGGTTTTGGAGTTGTTCCTACCACTCGTCACGGGTGCCACCGGTTTGATCACGCCACGGAGCCTGTCCGAGGATCCCGATGTCGTGTCTCGCTGGCTCGCCACCAAGGACGTCGATGTGGTCCAGGCGACTCCCTCGTCGCTCCGTGTGTTGTTGGCCGGCGGCTGGCGGCCGCAATCGAAGCAGACGATCTGGTGTGGCGGTGAACCGCTCGACGTCGACTTGGCCGCGACGCTGCTCGACACCGGGGCTCGGCTGTGGAACGTCTACGGACCGACCGAAACGACCGTCTGGTCGCTCGCCGGTGAGATCACCGATGTCGATTCGGGACCGATATTGCTTGGAACACCGATCGATTCGACTACGCTGCGAATCGTCGATGCCGCCGGCCGTGATGTCCCCGCGGACGTCGCTGGCGAATTGTGGATCGGCGGCAACGGGGTCGGCCGCGGCTATTGGCGAAGCCCGGCGTTGACGGCTGAGCGATTCGTGGCGACCGACGCGCATGGCAGGATGTATCGGACCGGAGATATCGTCCGGCGGCGGAGTGATGGAGGTCTGGAGTTTCTCGGGCGGGCCGATCGGCAGGTCAAACTGCGGGGACACCGGGTCGAGTTGGGGGAGATCGAGGCAGAGATCAATCGGCTGGACGCAGTGGCCGCCGCCGCCGTGACCTGCGTCGACCTGTCGTCGACCGACCGGCGATTGGTCGGCTTTTATCAACCGTTGCCCGATCATGTCATCGTCCCGGCGGAGCTTCGCGAGCGTCTGCAATCGCGGTTGCCCGGCCACATGATCCCCGCCGCATTGGTTCCATTGACCAAGATCCCGACGACACCGGCGGGCAAGATTGATTATCGGCGGCTACCCACCGACGGCTGCTTGGCCGCTTCGGCTTTGACTCATGGGGATGAACGGTCGGTCGCTGGGTCGTTGCGAGAGCCCGCTACGGCGACCGAACGGGCGATCGCTGAGATTTGGCGAGAGGTGCTGCGAATCGATCGCATCGGGTCGGACGACCATTTTTTTCACCTCGGCGGCCACTCCTTGCTCGCCGCCCAAGTGTTTGCCCGCATCCGCGACCGCTTGGGGGCCGACCTGCGATTGCGGCAAATCTACTCGCATCCGACCGTGGCCGAGTTAGCCGGGTTGGTCGACCAGCAATCGGAACGCGATGCCGCGACCGATTCGGGGCTAGCCGCGTTCGTCAACCGTTCGGCGGCTCCTGCTTCGATCGTCGGCGATCCGGAGGAGAACTTAACGCTCTCGCCAGCCGAAGGGCGACTCTGGTTCGTCGATCAACTCGAGCCGAATCATCCGTTTTACAACCTGCCGCTGGCGGCCCGGATCGAAGGGCCGCTCGACCTGCCGCGGTTTTGGCAGAGCGTCGATGCCTGTGTCGCCCGCCACGAAACATTGCGGTCGACCTATCACATCGTCGATGGCACTCCGGTTCGACGGGTCTCAGCCACAATGCCGATCGATCGCTGGTCGTCGGACCTCAGTGGCCATGCCGACGCCGAAGCGGTCTTGGCACGGGAACTCGGCGAACAGTCGCAGGTGGCTTTCGACTTGACCACCGGTCCGTTACTGCGTGTCTCCCATTGGCGACTCGGCCCCGATCAACATGTGATCCTGTTGGTGATGCACCACATCATTTCCGACGGCTGGTCGATGGCGGTGATGCTGGGCGAATTGACGCGGCATTACCGAGCCGCGACGACCGTCGATGGCGAATCACCCCGACCGCTGACGGCCACGTATCGCGATTATGCTGACTGGCAAGCGGAATCGCTGACACCGGAGCGGATCGAACCGACGATCGATTATTGGCGCGACGCTCTCCGCGACGCTCCGGAAACGATCGATCTGCCGACGGACCACCCTCGCCCCGTCGTCCAAGAGTTTGCCGGTGCAACCCTTCCGGTCCGGCTATCGGGCGAGTTGACCGACCGGATCAAGACGCTGGCCGAATCGCTCGCGGTGACGCCTTATGCGGTGCTGATGGCTTCTTATGGGTTGTTACTCGGTCGCCTTTCGGGCCAGCACGATGTTTGCGTCGGAACGGCGGTCGCCAACCGCAATGACCCGTTGGTCGAGGAATTGATCGGTTTCTTTGTCAACACCGTCGTCGTCCGACAGCGGCAAGTCGGTGGTGAGTCGTTTGCGCAGTACGTGCGGTCGGTACACCAGGCCGCGACCGAAGCCTTCGAGCATCAAGACGTACCGTTCGAGCAGGTGGTCAGCCGATTAGCGATCAATCGCGATCGCAGCCATTCGCCACTTTTCCAAGCGGCGATGATCTTGCAGAACACGCCCGACATCCCGCCGCCCGCCGAGGGACTGAAGCTGACACCGATCGAGGTCGATAACGGGACAGCGAAATACGACTTGACCTTGATGTTGGCCGAGCGCGACGGCATGTTGGTCGGTCACTTCGAGTTTCGTACGTCGTTGTTTCGCCCACAGACCATCGCCCGCTTCGCCGACGCTTGGCAGACTCTGCTGACGGCGGCGTTAGCCGATATCGAAACGCCGATCGATCAACTGCCGGTGGTCTCGGCCGACGCCGAACGTGCGGTGCTGCAGCGTTCGATCACGGCCCCTTCGCCGGCGGCGCATCCGGCCGACGCCACCAGCGGTCCGCCGCCGCAGGGAACGTTGCACGGTTGGATCGCCGAATCGATCGCCCGCCATGCCGACCTGCCGGCGATCCGTCACGGCGAGACGACGCTGACCTACGCGGCGCTCGATCGTCGGATCGCGGAGATCGCTCGAGGGCTGCAGTTGAACGGTGTACGGCGCGGCGACTCGGTAGTCGTCTATTCGGCGCGATCGATCGATCAGGTCGCCGCGGTGATCGCCGTGATGCGGTGTGGTGCGGCGTTCGTACCGATCGACACCCAATTTCCGCTCGGCCGCGTCGTCGAGATCGTTACCGACCTTCGACCGGCGATGGTCGTGGCGGTCGACGAATCGATCGCGGACGTTCGCAGAGCGATCGGCGACCGGGCGCCTTGCCACGGACTCCGGCAACTGATGGCGAATGAGGGGCGAATGGTCGCGGTCGATACCGCGGACGACGACCTCGCCTATTTGATCTTCACCAGCGGCTCGACCGGAAAACCGAAGGGCGTGGAGATCGAACATCGCTCGATCTGCAACTTTGTCGCCGGCTACTGCCAACGACTGCGATTGACGGTAGGCGACCGTTGCGGCTATCAGTTTTCGCCCAGTTTTGACGGGGCGGCAGGCGATATTTTCCCGCCATTGGTTTGTGGTGGCGTACTCGAGGTGATCGACCAGGATTTGATGTTCGACCCACCACGTTTGGCGGAGTTCCTCGATCGTCGCGGAGTCGATGTGATCGGGGTCACCCCGGCTACGTTGGCCGTTCTATCACCCCAGCAATTGCCCCAGGTCAGCCGTGTGCTGTCGGCCGGTGATGCATTGCCGGCCGAAGTGGCGGCGCGGTGGCTCAACAGCCATCAATTGTTCAATGGCTACGGTCCCACGGAGTGTACCGTAGGCGTCGCGATCCACCGTATGGAACGGGCCGATTTGGTCGCCCCGGCCGTCGGCCGACCGCTACCCGGCACCGCCGTCTATGTGCTTGACGACCGGCGACGCTTGGTCCCCGACGGTGTGATCGGTGAAGTCTATATCGGCGGCGCGAACGTCGGACGGGGCTACTTTGGACGAGCCGACCTGACGGCAGAGCGATTCGTTCCTGACCCGTTTTTATCGCCAGCCGATCGGGCCGGGCGAGGGCGACGGATGTACCGGACCGGCGACCTCGGTCGGTGGAATCATCGGGGGCTCTTGGAAATCGTCGGCCGCTGCGACGACCAGGTCAAATTGCGCGGCTTCCGAATCGAACCGGGTGAGATCGCGTCGGTGCTCGATTCGCTGCCCGATGTCGCTCGCTCGGCTGTCGTGGTGGCCGGTGATGACACGTCGGGTGATGGTACCGGCCGTCGTTTGGTCGCCTATGTCGTTCCCGAACCCGCCCAACTACCCACCGCGGTGGCCGACGGCGTGATCGATGCGGCAGACGGCGAAGATCCGGTCGAAGCAGAGCACGTTGAAAATTGGCGGGCGTTGTTTGACCAATCGCAGCAAGGCGGTGTCGTGTTCGACCCTCGCGACAATTTTTCGGGTTGGTCCAGCGTCATCACCGGGCGGCCGATCCCGATCGATCAGATGCGGGCCTGGGCCGATGCCGCCGCCGGCCGAATCCGTGACCTCCAACCACGCCGCCTGTTGGAGATCGGCTGCGGCACCGGATTGATGTTGCTGCGGATCGCCGACTCGATCGAACATTATGTCGGTGTCGATGTGCTCGATTCGGCACTCGCCGAACTTCGGCAGACGTTGTCGCGAATGCCGGATCTGGAACGCAAGGTCGAACTGCTTCGCCGCACCGCGGACCAACTCGGTGAGCTTCCCGAGAGCGGTTTCGATACAGTCGTACTCAACTCGGTCGTGCAATACTTCCCCTCACAGCGCTACCTGGTTCGGGTGCTCTGCGAAGCCGAGCGGTTGCTAGCACCCGGCGGCAAGATCTTTTTGGGTGATCTCCGTGACCTGCGACTCCATCGCGCCTTCGCGATCGCCGCGGAGTTACCTCGCTGTGGCGACGAACCGTTGACGGTGGGGCAGTTTCTGGGGCGGGTACGGACGCGGGTGGAGCACGACGAAGAATTGCTGGTCGCCCCCGACCTGTTCACTCATTTAAAACCACATTTGCCGCGTTTGCGAGAGGTTCGGGTCGAGGTCAAGACCGCTTCGGGTGACAGCGAATTGAACCGGTTTCGTTACGACGCCGTGCTCCATTTCGATCGCGGTCCCAGCGACAGCCACCGTCGCTCGCGCTCGCCAAACGTCACCGTCTGCAACGCCCATGTCCATCGTGAAGTGAGACTCGATCGGGCGCTGCGAGCCGCCGCCGCCGCGATGCCGCTTGGCGATGTCATCGCGGCCATCGATTCCGCGCTGGCCCCGGCAACGACCCCCGCGGCGTTGGCCGAGATTGCTGAGAATCAAGGGATTCGGCTGGTCGCCGACTGGCACCCCGAGGCGATCGATGCGGTCCGGTTGCAAGCGACGCGAGACGGCCGACGGTTATCTCCGGCGGCATTGCGGCGGTCGCTGTCGATTCAGGAATATCAGCCGGCGATCGTACCGCAGGAAACAGACACGACCCGATTCACCAGCCAACCGCTGGTCCGGCGCCAATCGATTCAATTAACCCAACGACTCCGTCAGCAACTGCAGTCACGGCTGCCAGCCTACATGGTCCCGTCGGCATTCGTCGTCGTCGATCGCCTGCCGATGACGGTACAGGGTAAACTCGATCGGTCTGCCCTGCCGCCGCCTCCGACACAGCGGTTGGGCGGCGAGGGGGAACTGCGGCTTCCGCGGAACGAGATCGAGGCCTGTTTGGTCGAGGTTTGGGAAGAATTGTTGGAAATCTCGCCGGTTGGGATCGACGACGACTTCTTCGAACTCGGTGGGCACAGCATGCTAGCTGTGCGGATGGTCTCTCGAGTGCAGCAGCGGACCGGGCTAGCCCTGCCGGTGGCAGCGTTGTTCCGTCAGCCGACGATTGCACAGTTGGCGGAATTGCTGCGGCGGGGCGACTCCGAAGCGTCGACCGTGGTCTCGCTCTCGACCGGCGGCGAATCGCCACCGTTGTTCTGTATCCACCCGGCCGGCGGAACCGTATTTTGCTACCGCGAACTAGCGGCACATTTCGCCGGCAAGCGACCGGTCTTCGGCGTTCAAGCCCGCGGGATCGATGGCCTCGAACCGCCGCATGCTACGCTGCGAGAAATGGCTGCTGATTACGCGACGGCAATCCTTCAGGCCGCCCCGGTCGGCCCTCTGAACCTGGTGGGGTGGTCGCTGGGTGGAAATATCGCCTATGAGGTGGCCCGCGAAGTATCGGCTCGCGGACGACAGATCGGCCTCTTGGCCCTGCTCGATTCCGGACTCGTCTCGGCCGATCAAGATTTGAGTGAAGCCGATTTCTTGCCGTTGATCGCCGCACTGTTTCCAGACCAGGGCCACGACTCGCTCGATACACTGCGCCAAAAGTCGCCAGAAGAACAACTCGCCTATTTCATCGCCCAGGCGAGCCAAGCCGGGATCGTGCCGGAGAATGCCGCCGCCGTCGGTCCGCATATCCTGGATGTCTTTCAAGCCAATATCAAAGCGGTCCACGATCACCGGACGGGGCCTCACGATGGCCCCCTGGTGCTGATCCGCCCGGCTGATCAAGCAAAAACCGCGGACTTGTTCGATGACGAAACGCTGGGCTGGCAGACTTTGGTCCCACGGGTCGAGGTGGCATCCGTCCCCGGCGACCACGCGCATATGTTGACTCGCCCCGCGGTCGAGCAGATCGCCCGTTTGCTCCATCGGCACCTACAAACCGGTATCGCCCCACCGGTACTTCCGGTGGCCACCCTGCAGAACAACGGCGATTCAGTATCCTGCTGAATCCCGGGTGGGCGATTCGCTTGCGTGTCCGGTATCATGTCGAGCGGCAATTTTCCCCGCCCTTCGTCGGAAAGCGAATTCGGATGAGTTTTGAGCCCGCCGGCGTGATCCCCGCCTGCCTGATGCCGTTCACGGCCGACTTGAGCATCGATGAGCCGGCCTATCGAAAGCACCTGCGATACCTCAGCGAGGTCGATGGCGTCACCGCGATCACGGTCAATGGCCACGCGGCGGAGGTGCATGCGTTGAGCTTAGACGAACAGCGACGGGGGTTGGCGATCGCCCGGGATGAGGTCGGTGATTCCACCGCCTTGATCGCCGGCGTTTTTACGTCGAACTGGCGGCAAGCCGCCGAAATCGCGCGGATGACGACTCGCTGCGGGGCCGATGCGTTACTGGTGTTTCCGTCGGAGGTATTCGCGCTCGGTGGACAATCACGTCCCGAGATGGCGATCGCGCATTTCGATGCGATCGCCGCGGCGACCGATCTACCGTTGATCCTGTTCCAATACCCACTCGCCGGCGGACTCGGCTACCCATTGGAAACACTGCGGATGCTCTGCGAACGTTTTCCGACAATCCGAGCGGTCAAGGATTGGTGCCAAGACCCGCAACTGCACGAGCGCCAAATCCGAATGCTCCATGCTCTCGACCGGCCAATCAAAGTGCTCACAACCCACTCGGCTTGGTTGCTCGGTTCACTCGTCATGGGATGCGATGGAATCCTTTCCGGCGCCGGTAGTGTCATCGCGGACCTGCACGTGGCGCTTTGGCGAGCCGTTTCGGCGGGAGACCTGGCGACCGCACAGCGGATCAACGATCAAATCTACCCGACGACCTGCGCGTTTTACCGTCAACCGCTGGTCGATATGCACAACCGCATGAAAGAATCGCTGGTGATGCTCGGACGGCTCGATGAAGCCCACGTGCGGGCACCGTTGGTCAAACTGTCCGAGAACGAACTCGGAGAATTGCGAAAACTACTGAGCGGTCTACTCCAGCGAGCTGACTGATCTGGTCAGCGTATCGATTGATAAGCCGGGCCGGCCAGCAATCGTACCGGCGGCAGATAGACGCCGAGCCGCTCGGCCTCGTTCCGCATCGCCCGCTCGAAATAGGGGAACGGAAAGTTCGGGTTCCTCTTCATCGCGAATCGCTCGATCGCCAAGATACGGCGTTGGTCGAAAACCCCCTGCTCGGTCTTGGCGGCGATGATCCGCAGATAGGTCTGACGCTCATCGGTCGTCGCCCGCAAGCGGTTGATCAACTGCTCGTCGAGCGTCGCCACCTTGTTACCCCCGGTCGTCGCCATCCGCGGTGCAGTAATTTGAGCAGTCGCGGTCGCGCTACCAGCCACAACAGCGACCGCGAAAACCGTACAAACCGCCAGCCGTCGCTCCCAGTTCCGTTGAATCCGCTCGCGACAGCGGCGACGGCTAACGCTCGGATCGGTTGCGTTGTGGCGATGAAGTCGGATCGGCATCCTGCGAATCTCCCTGTGAAACGTCACTTACTCGTCAAACGACTCTAATCGTCCGTACCAATTCCGAACGGCCACTGGCAATCCCGAATCGCGGCACCCATCTGTTCGGCTGTTCGGCTCTCAACTCGGTAACACGTAATCATCCGAGCCGACCTTCGGGTGAGAGTCAAGAAATACGCCGAGTACGGGTACTTCGATCCCGATCGACAACACTGACTGTGAGCAGTTGACGAAGCGCGTGGGCGAGGCCGCAGCGACTCATCCCGTTCGTTTTCCGAGCGACAAATCCTGGTATGCACGATCGAGCCGGAATCCCTTGATTGGAAAAGTCAGGCAGCTTAGTCGGCTGATCGCGGAACGGAACGATCGCACCGACGGGCCGAGGGAGGGCGACGTAGAGGCAAGCTACGAAGTGTTTTTAAAAACCGGCGGGTACCGAGCCGGAAGGGCCGAGGGGGGAACGGTGTATGGTCGGCCGATTTATCGGTGTGAGAACGGCCCCCGCTTGCGACAGCATTTCGGCAGGAAAGAGACGGAAAGTGCGTTCAAAGCGGGGCGGCAACCGTTATCTATCATCTGCTTGCCCCGAGTAT
>SKZY01000283.1 GCA_007127095.1 Planctomycetaceae bacterium | reverse complement strand
TCGAGCCGAGGCGAACTTTCCGCGGTTGAAGAAGTCAGACGAATTTTTTGAGTTCCTCGGCGACCAATCCGGGATCGTCTTGGGCTTTGAGGTGTTCGATCCGGTCGGCCGGCAGCCCGACCTTTTCCAGATTAGCAACCAATCGAGCCCAAACCGTCTCCCGTTTCTTCCCTTCGGACAAATAGAGATCGGTCACCTGCTCCATCGCCTTCTGCAGGGCGATCGCGTCGCGGTTGCGGTAGTAATTCTTGATGACCTTTTCTTGGTACTTGGTGCGATGTTCGGACAACGAACTTTCCTCCTTGGATGGTGACGGTGCGGGTGGTAGGTTAGGATCGGCCACCGAGCCCGAGTTTCACCACGCCACACCGTCGCCGCAAGGGGAAAGCGGCGGATGCGTCCCGTTTTCGTCCCCGCTTGACCGCGATAGCCCGCACGTCTCGCCGCATTCTTGCTCTGCCGCCACCCCCCGCTTCTCGCCCATGTCGCTCACCCCCAACTCATCCCCTCCATCGCCCCAGTTTCCTTCCGCGACGCAAGCCTCGGCGTCGACCGACGGCACCGCGGCACCGCGGCCGGTGCTCTGCCGAGGCGTCCGGGGGGCGACGACGGTAGCGACCGACAGCCGCGATGAGATTTTGACCGCGACACGTCAGATGCTGGCGATGATGATTCGCCGCAACGAGATCGATCCGGCCGATGTCGGCAGCGCTATCTTTACGGTCACGAAGGACTTGACCGCCGAGTTCCCGGCTTTGGCGGCTCGTCAGCTCGGTTGGATCGATGTCCCGCTGCTGTGCGGGTATGAAGTGTCGGTACCCGGATCGTTGCCTCGCTGCATCCGCGTCTTGGTTCACTGGAATACGACCAAGACTCAGCAAGAAATCCAGCACTCGTACATGCGAGAGGCGACGGTACTTCGGCCCGACTTGACCAAGTATCCGCCGGTCGACCTCGAGGAGTTGGAGGCTTGGATCCATCGGCAGATGGGTGAGTCGTCATGACGGCGATTCGCTGGGAGACCGGTGAACGATTATCGCCGTTGCATGCTGCCCGCTGTTGGGCGGCAGGGATTCCGGCGATCGACGCGGCGGTGGCGCGAGCGATCGCCGATCCGGTGTCGCGATTGACCGAACGGTTGGCGGCGGCCGAAGTCGATCTGGCGATCTTTTGGCGGCGTTTGGTCGCCGCTTCGGCGGCGCTCGGCAGCGGTCCGGCAGCAGGCAGCGGAGCGGCCGCGGGGCTCGCCGGGCACGATCTGGAAGCCTGCCGGATCGCCTTGACCGCCTCCGGCGTCGGCGAATTGGCGCTCGACGGGATCGCTTCGGCCGCCGGTTCGCTGTTGGCCGAAACCCGGCTCGCGTACCAAGAACACTTCCCCAAATTGCCTCAACAACTGCCGCTGCGTGGCCGTCCGCTCCGCGAACAGTGGGAGGCTTATGGCCCCGGATTGCTCCGTCGGACCGGCGTCCTGACCCACGAATCGTTTATCCCTCGGTCGGTGAATGTGCTCTGGCTGTCGCCCTACCGCGGCGGCGACGGCGATTGTGACCCGCCGTCGCGAACGCTGTGGGTCGAAGCGGTATTGACCAATCCGGTCCCCACGGTGCCTGAGGTGCTCCGTCTGGCCTGGCTGATCGCCCGGGTCGGGGCGACCGCCAAGATGTTGCCAACACCGCCGACCGATCATCACGGCGGCGAATCGTTTCGACGATCTGCGGAGGTCCTTTCGCTGGCGTTGTTACCTGTGGTTTTAGAAGCGGCGGCCTACCTCGAATTGGTCCCGTCGCCGGGCGAGTCACCGGAGTTGATCGCTGCGGCGATCGAAGCTTGGAACGGGCCGACCGCAGCGACCTTGCCACAAACGCTGGCCGGTTGGTGGGCCCAAACTTGCGAGCTCAAGCCGGCCTTCCCGATCGCGCTGAAAGCGCTCGACAAGATGCTGGAGGGACAGCCGAATGGGGCCTCCGGCAGGTCCGCTGGGGAGTCGCCATGACCGCGCAGGTCGCCTGGTATCGACGGGCTTATGCGGCTGTCGTGTTTTATCCGACGCTGCTCTGGAATTGCCTGCTCGGCCGCTGGTTGAAGCTCCGCAATTGGTGGGACCCGATCGACCCGTTGGTGCTGGTCGGTGGCTATCCGTTTGCCACCGATGCCGCACCGCTGCACGCCGCGGGCGTTCGCGGTGTGGTCAACACCTGTCGCGAATATGCCGGCCCCGAGTCGGAATACCGCCGCTTGGGGATCGAGCAGCTGCGGATCCCGACGACCGACTTCACGCACCCACGCCTCGCCGATGTGGAGGCCGCTGTGGAATTCATCCAGCGACACGTCAGCCGTGGTGAAGCGGTCTATATCCATTGCAAAGCCGGACGCGCTCGCAGTGCGACCGTCGCTCTCTGCTGGTTGGTCAAGTACCGTGGACTGACACCGGCCGAGGCTCAACAGCGGTTGCTGCAGGCCCGCCCGCACGTCAACCCGCACGTTCATCTCCGGCCGGTCGTCAGCCAGTTTGTCGCGGCGTTCGAGCGGCCGACCGATCGCTCCGCCGACCGATCACATTCGGTTGCAGCAGGGAATGCTGCGACGGGGGCTGACCCGGATGGCGACCGCCGGCCATGAGGAAGCGACAACGGGCCGAGATCGTCGCCCAGCGGCTGGCCGCTTGGTACCCCAACCCACCGATCCCGCTCGATCATCACGACGGGTTCACGCTGTTGGTCGCTGTCGTGCTGAGCGCGCAGTGTACTGACAAGAAGGTCAATCAGGTCACTCCGGAGCTGTTTCGTGTCGGCGGCACCCCTGAGAAGCTCGCGGCGATGCCGACCGCGGCGATCCTGGACATCATCCGGCCGCTCGGGTTGGCCCCTCAAAAAGCGAAGGCGCTCTCGGGCCTCGCCACCGCGGTGGTATCGCGATTTGACGGCCGGGTGCCGGACAACTTTCCCGATCTGGAATCGCTACCCGGTGTCGGACACAAAACCGCCAGCGTCGTGATGAGTCAGGTATTCGGGTTGCCCGCTTTTCCGGTCGACACCCACATCCACCGGTTGGCTCAACGCTGGGGGTTGAGCGACGGTTCGAGCGTCACCCGAACCGAACGAGACCTGAAAGGACTCTTTCCGCCCGCCACTTGGCGCGACCTGCATCTGCAGATCATTTACTACGGTCGCGAGCACTGTACCGCCCGAGGGTGTGACGGCACACGTTGTCCGCTCTGTCGCGAACTCTATCCCAACCGCCGTACCGCGGTCGTCACTCGCAAAGCTTGAACCGCCAGGATGCCGTTACTCACCATCGAAACGAGCTGTGACGAAACCGCCGCGGCGGTCATCGATCGGTCCGGCAAAGTGCTCGGTCAGGCGTTGGCGACCCAGGAGACGCTGCATCAACGGTTTACCGGAGTCGTCCCCGAGATCGCCTCGCGGGCGCATGTCGAGCGGATCCTGCCGGTGATCGATGCGGCGTTAACCGAAGCGGCGGTCGACCCACGGCGGTTGACGGCGATCGCCGTCGCCCACACACCGGGATTGGCGGGTTCGCTGTTGGTCGGTGTCGTCGCCGCAAAGACACTGGCCGTCGCTTGGCAAGTCCCGTTGGTCGCGATCAACCACTTGCACGCTCACCTCTACGCCTGCCAACTCTCCGCGGCGCCTCGGTCGGTTTATCCGGGTATCGGGCTGGTCGTCAGTGGCGGTCACACCAGCCTGTATCATTGCAGTGGACCACTCGACCTGAAGTACCTCGGCGGCACGATCGACGACGCCGCCGGCGAGGCGTTCGACAAGGTCGCCGCGATGCTCCGACTCGGCTTCCCCGGTGGCCCCGCGGTATCCCGGCTGGCAGCGACCGGCGATCCGACCGCCTTCGCCTTCCCACGCGCGATGATCCACGACGCGAACTTCGATTTCAGCTTCAGTGGCCTCAAGACGGCGGTCCGCTATGCGATCGCCGGACCGGGCAAGGTCGATTTCGACTCGTTGCAAATTTCGCCGACTACCAAAGCCGATGTCTGCGCCTCGTTCGAGGCAGCGGTGATCGATTGCCTGGTTTCCAAGTCGACCCGCGCGGTCCGCAGCCATGGCGTTGACCAGCTTTGCGTCGGTGGCGGTGTCGCGGCAAACCCACGGCTCCGTGAGCGGCTTGCCGAAGCCGCCGCCGAGCAGCGGTTTACCCTGACGATCGCGCCGCCGGAACTCTGTACCGACAATGCCGTGATGGGGGCGATCGGATGGGAAAAGATCGCTCGTGGCGAATTCGCGGCGCTCGATCTCGACGTCCAACCGGGGTTGCAACGTGGGTTCTGAGCCACAGTCGGAGCCGCCTTTCGGGCTACTCAATCTCGACAAGCCGATCGGTCTGACCAGCCGCGATTGCGTCAACCGCGTCGTCGGGCGGTTGCGATCGCAATTCCCGAAGCCGGCGAAATTGCCCAAGGTCGGCCACGCCGGCACACTCGACCCACTCGCCAGCGGCGTTTTGATCATCGGCGTCGGCGCCGGCGTCCGGCTGGTCCCCTACCTGCATGGATTGGACAAAGTCTATCGGGCCAAGTTCCGGTTCGGCGAATCGAGCCAATCGGGCGATCTGGAAACCGAAGTCGTCGCCGCAGTCGACCCGCGACGACCGAGCCGTGAACAGGTCGAGGCGGCCGCGTTGGCGCTGACCGGACAGATCGACCAAGTCCCTCCGGCGCACTCGGCGATCAAGGTCGGTGGCCGCAAGGCTTACAAGTTCGCCCATCGCGGCCAAACCGTTGAGGTACCGGTCCGGACCGTACGGATCGAGCAGATCGTTGTCGAGCGATACGACTATCCTGAGATCGAATTGACGATCCGCTGTGGGACCGGCACCTACATCCGGACGCTGGGGATCGACTTGGCGGCACGATGTCAATCCACCGCCGTGATGACATCGCTGGTCCGAACCGCGATCGGCGATTTTCGGCTCGCCGATGCTGTACCACTCGGCGAGTTCGATGCCTCGGGGCCCACGGCCGACGCTCCCGCGGCCTGGCAACGCCACCTCCGACCGCTCGCAACTGCGGTCCCGCACTTGACGCGATTGACACTCGGCGACGACGCGATCGCGGCGCTCTGTCACGGGATCAAGCTTGCCGATCCCGTGGCGACGGCGGCTGCTACGTCTCATCAAAGTCTTGACCACCCTGCCCCGTCCCCTGCCCTGCCCCGTTCCGCGGCTGGCGGTTCCGATTCGGCTGCGACGACCGTGGAAGCGGCTGTGATCGACCGGTCTGGCAACCTGCGGGCGATCGTTCGTCGGCAAGACGGCCGCTTGCATCCCTACCGCGTCTTCCCGTCTCCTTAACGTCGGTACAATTTCCCGTCGGTTCCCTACCCGCCCGCCGGTGACGCCGTTAAAGTTCGAAACAATCACCCGCCACCCCTT
>SKZY01000045.1 GCA_007127095.1 Planctomycetaceae bacterium | reverse complement strand
GGAATATAAATAGCCCCACCTACGCCAAGACTCGATTCTGGAATGTTGACACAGCCTTTGGGCTCGCTCCAAAAGCAGGCCTCGACTCACGGTTTTTGTACTATTTTTGTTTATCCTACGACTTTGGCGATCACAATCGAGGGACAACTATTCCAAGTCTCGTTAAATCGGACTTGCTGAACATTCAAATCCCGATCCCGCCGCTGGCCGAACAGCAGCGGATCGTCGGCCTGCTGGACGAAGCGTTTGAGGGCATCGCCACCGCCGAAGCGAGCTTTGAGACGAACCTCCAAAACGCCAACGCCCTCTTCGAAAGCCACCTCCAATCCGTCTTCACTCAGCGCTGCCCTGGATGGGTGGATTCCACCATCGGCGCAGAAATCAAGTTCATCGACTATCGCGGCAAGACGCCGGTAAAGACCGCGAGTGGCGTCAGGTTGATTACGGCTAAGAACGTCAAGATGGGCTTCCTCCAAGAGTCGCCAATGGAATTCATCGCTGCCGAGAGTTATGAAGGCTGGATGACTCGCGGGATTCCGCAGAAGGGTGATGTGCTGTTTACGACCGAAGCACCGCTCGCGAATGTGGCACAGCTCGAGACCGACGAGAAAGTCGCCTTTGCTCAGCGCATCATTATCATGCAGCCCAATGCGGCGAGACTCGACAGCACATTTCTGAAGTACGCTCTGCTTTCCCAGCCCGTGCAGCAGCGCATACGCACCAATGGAACCGGCGCGACAGTGCAGGGCATCAAGGCGAGTCTCCTCAAACTGATTGAGATTTCGTTTCCGAAATCTATCGCCACTCAGGAGGAGATTGTCAGAAAACTCGACGCCCTGTCGGAAGAAACCCAACGCCTCGCCCGCGTATACTCCCGCAAGCTCGCCGAGCTAGAGGCGTTGAAGAAATCGCTGCTGCGTCAAGCCTTCACCGGTCAACTGTAGTAACCAAGAGAGTGCCGGTAACCATGCCCATACCATCCTTTGATCACAACCTGGTCCTGCCTCCGCATCTCGGTGACCCGACTCAACTGAGCGAACTGTCGCCGTATCCGTGTACGACGTTGGAGCTTTGCCAGCAACTCGGAACGTCACCGGAAAGGCGGAGGATTCTAGGCCGGTTCCTCGATTTTCGTGAGCGATTGACTTCCGCGGGACTAACGACCGGGTTTCAATGGCTGGATGGCAGCTTTCTGGAAGATATTGAGGCACGTCAAGGACGCTCGCCCAAGGACCTCGACGTGGTCACGGTCTATTGGGGCTACGACATTCCCTTCCAGCACCAATTGGTGACCAGCTTTCCTGAATTTGCCGAACCTACGCTCGCGAAGGCGAATTTTTCACTCGATCACTACCCGTTTGACGCTTCCTACCGCCCAGAAGCTACCGTCGAATTGGCCAGATACTGGATTTCCCTGTTTTCCCACAATCGGCTGGCAGTCTGGAAGGGCATGTTGCGGGTAGAATTGGTTACCGCAGCCGATGATTCGGCAGCGCGAGCGGAATTGGCAAAGGCGACACCATGACAACACGCAAAGATCGACAATTTCTGAAGGTGCAATTGCTGGAAACCGAGCGATTGCAGCAATTGACCGCTGATCACCCCGTGATGTCACGCGCATTGTCCGCTCGCCAACAAGAATTGAACGAGCAGATCCAAGCCTTACCACTTGGCAAGAAAGAACCTCGTGCCGTTTTATTTTTTTCCGGCGAACCCGTGACGGGATCTCTCGGGATCGATGCCGCATTCGCAGGGCGGGTGATTGATCCGTTTCAGAAAATGGTCGCGGCCGACTTTGCGTATCGGTGGCACGGGCGCGCGGGTGCTCCCCGGAATAGTCAGAGTGAATCCCATTCGCGACTGATGCTGAGCGGCCTCCCGCGCGGTTCTTTCGGATTGGAGTTAACGGCAGCACCCAACGATGACCTATTCGCGGAAGACGAACTTGCTGATTCGCTTTCCCACGTGACGCGAATGGTCGATGCATCCATTCGCAGTGACGAGGACTTCGCTGCGGAACTGACCGAGACCGCTCCCCGTGTCGTTCAAAACTTAAAGTTGTTCCTGGAGGTCATCGCGAAGGCCAGGGCTGGCCTGAGATTGGAGAGTGGTGATCTGCGGTCTGAAATGACTCCTTGGCAGGCTTCCCGAGCCTTTGAACGCGTCTCAGAAACAGAGAGTGTGGAAGAGACAGTCAGCCTGACTGGGACCTTAAAGGGTGTATTGCTCGATTCATGGGAATTCAATCTCACGACGATGGATGGCGATTCGATCGCAGGCAAGATCAATCCCGAGTTATCGGAAGAACAGGTAGTTGAGTTCAACACCCTGTACTTCAACCGACGATGCATTGCCACATTATTGAAGACGACGGTGTCGTTCAAAAACGGACGCAATCGGGTTACTTACCAATTGCGGAATGTTGGTCCACCCGCTGCCCAATAGTTCATTAGTTCATTTCTCGATCGCCCATGAACGAATCCGAAACCCGAGCCGAGCAGATCGATCCAGCGTTGCAGGCAGCGGGCTGGGGCGTGGTGGAGGGCAGCCGCGTTCGACGCGAGTATTCCATCGCGCCGGGCCGTATCGAGGGCCATGGCCGACGCGGTGCATCGCTCAAGGCGGATTACGTCCTGGAATACCGCAACACCAAGCTGGCCGTGATCGAGGCCAAGGCGTGGGACGAAGCGCTGACCGAGGGCGTGGGTCAGGCCAAGGATTACGCGGGTAAGCTGTCGCTACGCTTCGCCTATGCCTCCAACGGCCGCGGTATTTACGCCATCGACATGGAAACCGGCGCGGAAGGTGACATCGCCGCCTACCCGACGCCGGACGAACTGTGGAACCTGACCTTTGCGGAGGCGAACGCGTGGCGAGACCGCTTCGCTGCCGTACCGTTCGAGGATAAGGGCGGCTCGCATCCGGCTCGTTACTACCAGGACATCGCCGTCGAACGTGTGATGGCGGCCATTGCGGAGGATCGGCAGCGCATTCTGCTGACGCTCGCCACCGGCACGGGCAAGACCTTCATCGCGTTTCAAGTTGCCTGGAAACTGTTTCATGCCCGGTGGAACTTGAGCCGTGAAGCCACTCGCCGGCCACGCATCCTGTTCCTCGCCGATCGCAATATTCTGGCGAACCAGGCTTACAACGCTTTCTCCGCCTTCCCAGAAGACGCCCTGGTCCGCATCGCCCCGAACGAGATCCGCAAGAAGGGCAAGGTGCCGAAGAACGGCAGTCTGTTCTTCACCATCTTCCAAACCTTCATGACCTCCGGAGCCGATTCGCTGGATGAGGCCGATCCCGATCCGCCTTCGCCGTTGGTCTACTCGCTGATGCATAACGACTTGGCCTCGTTGGCGATGGTGGCGGAGGCGTGCGGTGTCTACAGCGACTATCCGGCGGACTTCTTCGATTTCATCGTCATCGACGAGTGCCATCGCGGCGGCGCGAACGACGAGAGCAATTGGCGCGATATCCTGAATTATTTCGCACCCGCCGTGCAGCTCGGCCTGACCGCCACGCCCAGGCGCCGGGACAACGTGGACACCTACGCCTACTTTGGCGAGCCGGTCTATACCTATTCGCTCAAGGACGGCATCAACGACGGATTCCTCACGCCGTTCCGCGTGAAGCAGATTTCAACGACGATGGACGATTACGTGTTTACCGCCGATGACACCGTAGTCGAAGGCGAAATCGAGGCCGGAAAACGCTATGAGGAAAAGGACTTCAATCGCAACATCGAAATCCGCGAACGCGAAAAGAAGCGGGTCGAAATCTTCCTGTCGCAGATTAACCAGAACGAAAAGACGCTCGTCTTCTGCGCCAACCAGGCCCATGCGCTGTTGGTGCGTGACTTGATCAACCAGCTCAAGACGAGCAAAGACCCGAATTATTGCCACCGCGTTACGGCGGACGACGGTGGGATCGGTGAGCAATGGCTGCGAGACTTCCAGGACAATGAAAAGAGCATCCCGACGATTCTGACCACGTCGCAAAAACTCTCCACCGGCGTCGATGCCCGGAACATCCGCAACATCGTGCTGATGCGCCCGATCAACTCGATGATCGAGTTCAAGCAAATCATCGGTCGCGGTACGCGGCTCTTTGACGGCAAGGACTACTTTACGATCTACGACTTCGTGAAGGCGCACCAGCACTTCCTGGACCCCGAATGGGATGGGGAGCCTGTCGATCCAGAAACCTGCCTCAAGTGCGGGCAATATCCCTGCGAGTGTGTGGTGCCGCCGCCGAAGCCGTGCGACAAGTGTGGCCAATCACCGTGCGAATGCCCGCAAGAGCCGTGCCCGGTCTGCGGGTTGATCGAGTGCCTCTGCAAGCAGAAGCGGAAGGTAAAAGTGAAACTGGCCGATGGCAAGGATCGCACCATCCAGCACATGATGATGACCACATTCTGGCATCCAGACGGCACGCCGATGACTTCGCAGCAATTCATGGAACTGCTCTTCGGTAAGCTGCCCGACTTCTTCCAGAGCGAAGCCGAACTCCGTGCCCTGTGGAGCGCGCCCGACACGCGAGCCAAGCTGCTGCGAGGTCTGGCCGAGAAAGATTTCGGCCTCGACAAGCTGGTGGCCATGCAGCAGCTCATCGGCGCCGAGAAGAGTGACCTGTTCGACGTGCTCGCCTACGTAGCCTACGCACTTCCGCCCGTAACCCGAGAGGTTCGCGCCGACAACGCGCGGGTCTTTATCAATTCCAACTTCACCGCCAAGCAACAGGCGTTCCTCGATTTTGTCCTCCAGCACTACGTCACCGAGGGTGTGGAAGAATTGGAGCCGAGCAAGCTGAACCCTTTGCTTCGTTTGAAATATCACGACTCCATCACCGATGCCGTCACCGACCTCGGCGGCCAACCCCAGGAAATCAGCCGATTCTTCGCCGGATTCCAAAAATATCTCTACGCTGAAAACGTGGCGTAACCGCAGCGAGTCGCGTCTGCGGCGACAAGCTCGGCGGGCAGGTGGTGGGTTACCTCGACCTCGCCGACCGACTCAGGAAGTCGCTGGCCAGTCAACCGGATGGACGGACTACCCAGAACACTACCCAGAACACTACCCAGAACACTACCCAGAACACTACCCAGAAGGCTGTCCGAGAACGGATCGTCGAACTGCGTCGTAACGACGCTACGGCGACGCCGGTGTGCATCCGTAACGGCCTGATTTGGTGTTGTTCGTCAACGGATCGCCTTGGGCGTGCTGGAGCAACAGCCACGCCAGGGCCCTCGGGCGATGGTGACAGGGGAAAGCCACTATGCCGAGGGGCAACGCTACCGGCTGGATGTGATCGAGCACGACGGCCCGGCGACGGTTCGCATTCGCGGCCGGCGGGCGCTCGAGATGCTGGTTTGTCCTGGGACCGGCGTTTGGAGATCCTGAACCACTGGTAT
>SKZY01000209.1 GCA_007127095.1 Planctomycetaceae bacterium | reverse complement strand
TCGGCGCGTCCGTATCGATCATTGACGTAGGCGCGGGTCAGTCCGTTTTTCGGCGACTCGAGTACTTGTTGCCGGGTGCCGTATTCGATCAGACGGCCGGTGCCGTTCTGTGTCCAAAAGAAGGCTGCATCATCGGCGATACGGCGAGCTTGGCTCAAATTGTGCGTGACGATCACGACCGTCAAACGGCCCCGGAAGCTGGTGATCAGTCTTTCAATCACATCGGTCGAGATCGGGTCGAGCGAACTACACGGTTCGTCCAGTAACAACACTTCGGGGCGGAGGGCCAGGGCGCGGGCGATACAGAGCCGTTGTTGTTGGCCGCCGGAAAGCTTTTGAGCCGGACTGTCGAGGCGATCTCCGACTTCGTCCCACAAACCGACGTCCCGCAACGCCGTTTCGATCGACTCGCGTCGCTCCTGCTTCGACCGCATCCCATGCTCACGCAGCGGCAGTTCGAGGTTATGGCGGATCGACAGCGGGAAGGGATTCGGTTTCTGAAAGATCATGCCGACCCGTCGGCGGAGCGCGACGACATCGGTCTGTGGCGAACGGACATCGAGTTCGCCGATCCGAATTCCGCCGTCGACGCGACAGCCGGGCAACAGATCGGTCAGTCGGTTGAAGCTGCTCAACAAACTCGTTTTGCCACAACCGGAGGGGCCGAGCAGTGCGGTGACGCAGCCGGCATGGATCTCCAGCGACACGTCATCGAGCACTCGTTTGTCGCCGTAGGCCAACGAAAGCCGGTCGATCCGGATCAGCGGGTGCGGTTTGGGTGCTTCGTCGGATTCGGTCATATCGTGATCAATCGTTTTCGCAGCCAGCGGCCCATGACCCACGACGCCGTGCCGTTGATCAGTAGCAGTAACAGGATCAACACCAGCGCGGTGGCGCTGGCATTGGCATCGCCACCGGCGACGTTCATCGACAAGTCGTAAACGTGGACCGACAGTGAGCGTCCGGAATCGAGCAGCGAAGTCGGTTGGCGATCGACATAACCGCTGGTGAAAATCAACGCGGCCGTTTCGGCGACGGCGCGGCCGGTCCCCAGCACCAGACCGACGATCAATCCGGGTATCGCCGTCGGCAATAGCAGTCGCAGCAGCGTCGTTGTACGAGACAGGCCGAGCGCCGCGGCACCGAGCCGATATTCGTCGGGCACCGATCGAAAGCTTGCTTCGGTCGAGCGGATCAGGATCGGCAGGACCATGCAGGCCAGCGTCAGTCCACCGCTGAGAATCGAAAAACCGAGCCCCAGAAAAATACAGAAAAAGGCGTTACCGAACAGGCCGAACAGAATCGACGGCACGCCGGCCAAGACATCGAGGCTCCACCGGACCAGCCGACCGAATCGATTAGTTGACGAAGTAAACTCGGCCAGCAGGATCGCCGTCCCCAGCCCGATCGGCAGCGACACGCCGAGGCAGACCAACAGCAGCAGCCCAGTCGAAATCAGGATCGGCCCGATACCGCCCGCTCGGCCAGCGTTGCGCGGTGAGTCGATCAGGAATGACCAGGAGAGTTGTCCTGCGCCGGACCAGACGATACCGCCCAGCAGCCACAGAAAGACGCTGGTAACCAGTAGCGCAGCGGACCAGACAAAGATGGTCGCCAAGCGGTCAGCCATTGCCGTCTCTCCGGCTGACGGTATCGGCTGCCGCGACCAGAGCAATGACCATTACCATCAGCAGCAAGCCGCTAACAAACAGTGCCGACCGGTGATCGTCGACCGCATAGGCCATTTCCAAAGCGATGTTCGCCGTGATCGTCCGGACGGGATCGAACAGGCTGTCCGGCATTCTCACCACATTTCCACAGACCATCAAAACCGCCATCGTCTCGCCGATCGCTCGTCCCGTTCCCAGAATCATGCCGGTCAGCAGGCCGGACCGTGCCGTCGGCAGCACGATTCCGCGAATGGTGCCCCACCGCGATAGTCCCAAGGCCGCTGCCCCATGAAGGTACTCGCGTGGCACATTGGAGAATGCCGCGTCGGCCACCAGCGTGATGGTCGGCAGCACCATCACGGACAGGATCAGGATCCCGGCCAGCAGGCTCGCCCCCGGTGGCTGCCAACGCGCGATCAGCGGAACCAACACGACCAGTCCCCAGAAGCCGTAGACGACCGACGGAATACCGGCCAACAACTCGATCAGCCGGCGATAGGCAGTGGCGAGCAGCGGTGGCGCGTAAAAGTGGCAGAACAAGGCCGAGCCGATGCCGAGTGGAGTCGCGATCGCCACCGCGCCGGTCATCGCCAATAAGGTGCCGGCCAGCATCGGCACGAGATTAAAACGCCCCTGTGCGGCGGTCGCCGCCGGATGCCACGACGGGTCGGTGAAGAATCGTGAGAGGCCGATGTGGCGTAACGCCGGAAGCGATTCCAGCAGCAGAAACACCGCGATCAGCAACACGATCATCCCGGCCAGCACCGCGCAACCGCGGATCCACCAGAGCAACCATTGGTCACGGTACGATCGGTACAAAGTACTGCTCCCGAATCAGATCATGGACCGAGTCGGAACGGGCGAACTCGATGAAAGTTGCTGCCAAACCGTTCGGTTCGCTCCGGGTGACCAGATTCAACGGCCGTGATAGCGGAAACGAGCCTGTCGCTACGTTGTCAACCGAAGCGGCGACGGTACCGACCGGCAGCAACTTGATCGCGATGCCAGCCGAGGCGTCGAACTCGGCCGTACCGATCGAGACATAGCCGATCGCGTTGGAGTTTCCCGCAACGGTTTTGATTCCTTGCTCGTTATCGCCGATCACCACATCGGCCCGGATCTCGGTGCTGCTGAGGTCGAAGTATTCCAAGAACAACTCTAGGGTCGATCGTCCGGCGGCTTTGTTGACGACCGTGATCGGCGCGTCGTGGCCGCCGACATCCGACCAGTTCACAATCTCGCCCGAATAGATCGCCACGATCTGAGCGTCGGTCAACGCTTCGATCGGGTTGTCCCGATGGAGGATGACGCAGACTCCGTCGCGGGCAATGGCGAAGGCGTGCAATTCGTACTCTTCTTCGCGGAGCGAACGGGAGGCCATGCCGATATCGGCCAGTCCTCGCATCGCGTCAGCGATCCCCCGCGACGAGCCACCCGTCTGCACATCGACGCGAACGCCCGGATGCTGAGATTCGAATCGTTTGGCCATCTCCAAAACCAACGGTGCCACCGTGCTGGAACCGGTCAGCACGAGTTGATGATCACTTCGATTGTTCGCCGAGGAACAGGAGACAATCGACGCCGAAAGCAACGCGACCAGGCAGGTGAACAACCGATTCGACAACGGAAACTCCTTCAAACGACGAAATCGAGCAGCGGCGGTCGATCGTCTCACCGTCGGCCGAGCCATGCAGCAGGTAGCTGACGCTTTTTTACCAACCGATCCCGAACCGGTCACGGTGTCGGGCCGGTGTGGCGAATTACCGAAAACGGAGTCGATTTCGATTAACATGTCGATTCGGTTGGTCGGCAGCCGAGTATTCTCCCCGATCATCGTGAGGGCGGTCAGTTTTGGAAATCGCGTTTATCTCCACGGAAGCTGTGCCGTTCGCCAAGACCGGCGGGCTCGGTGACGTCTGCGGCGCTTTGCCGGCGGCCTTGGCGGCCCGGGGCCACCAGGTGACGCTGTTGTTGCCGGCGTTTCGATCGGTCCATGCGGCCGGTGTCTCGCTCGACAAGACCGATCTCAGTTTCGCGGTCGAAGTCCGTGAACGGATCGTCGGGGCTAGGCTGTTGTCGGCTACGTTGCCAGCCGCGGGAGTCGCTACAACAACCGGCGATGCTGGTGGCGTGCAGGTCTTGTTCATCGACCAACCGCAGTACTTTGATCGGCCGGCGCTGTACGGCGATGCGGGCGGCGATTACGTCGATAATTGCGAGCGGTTCGCGTTTTTCTGTCGCGGCGCGTTGCAAACACTAACGCTGCTCGATCGCCACTTTGACATCGTCCATTGTCACGACTGGCAGACCGGATTGATCCCGTTTTACATGCGCGAGCGATTCGGATCGCATCGCTGGATGGAGCGGGCACGCAGCGTATTCACGATCCACAATCTCGCCTACCAAGGACGGTTTTGGCACTGGGACTTTCCCTTGACCGGGCTCGATTGGGAACACTTTTCGCCCGACGGCCTGGAGTTCTACGGCGGGCTTAACTTCCTCAAGACCGGCATCCTGCACGCCGACATGATCACCACGGTCAGTCCGACGTATGCCGATGAGATCCGTTCAGAACTGCACGGGTGTGGGCTCGACCCGTTGCTGCGGCTGCGGGGGGATCGCCTGCGGGGGATCACCAACGGGATCGATGATTCGGTCTGGAACCCGGCGACCGACCGTTACTTGATCGAAGGCGGGTACGACGTCACGTCCTGGACGACCGGTAAGCCGGTTCAGAAACGGCGATTGCAAGAAATCTTTGGTCTCCCGGTCGATTCCGACATCCCGTTGATCGGGCTGGTCGGTCGGCTGGCAGACCAAAAGGGCTGGGATTTGATCATTGAAGTGTTGCGGCAACACCTCGAACAGGAACGGCCGGTGCAGTGGGTGATCCTCGGTACCGGCGAGCCTCGTTACCACGTCGCGTTGGACGAATTGGCGGCGCGTTTCCCAGACCGCTTTGGACTGAAATTGGGGTTCTCCGACGCCCTCGCCCATCAGATCGAGGCCGGAGCGGACCTGTTTCTGATGCCGAGTCGCTACGAACCCTGCGGCCTGAATCAACTTTACAGCCTCCGCTATGGCACCGTGCCGATCGTGATGGCGACCGGTGGGTTGGTCGATACGGTCGTCGATGCGACTGCGGAAACGATCGCCGAAGCGACCGCCACCGGGTTCCACATGCATGACTTTTCGGCGGTCGAACTTGAACAGGTGATCGGCAAAGCGCTCGATTTACGGCAACAGCAGCCGAATATTTGGAAAAAAATGATCGAAACCGGGATGAGCCAAGACTGGTCGTGGCGGCAAAGCGCCTACCTGTATGAACAGCTTTATGCCGATACGGTTTCCCTTGGGCTGGGAGGAGTCATTCCAGGATAGATTCGGCGGCGATCCTCCGGCGAAGAATCGGTGAAAAAAGAGCGAAATTCGCTCGGCTCGGGAACGCAACACGTGTAGGATTCCGATAAGACAATAGCTCAGAAGTGGCCAAGCAGCCCCACTATTTGGTGGACTGACTCGAACGGTGCTGGCGGCACCGAATCGAGCCGGCCTGAGTCCTTTCGGAGCCCCTCACGTATTTCCTCAAGCGACTGGAATCGCCATGAGACGGACTGCATCCCAGCCGAAGCGACAGTCGCGAGTCGGAACGTCGGATTTCTTGAACCCGAGTCATGCGAAGAGCCAACTCGCTGACACCGAGTCGCTTGGCTCTCCACTCGCGGCCACCGAGCTGATCGACG
>SKZY01000322.1 GCA_007127095.1 Planctomycetaceae bacterium | reverse complement strand
GCCTGATGGACGATGAAGTCGCTGTTGAGCGTGAACAATTTCTGGATCGGAGTCGTCGTTTGGTTTCTCCGTTCGGCATGCCCGTTGGGGTCGGGAAAATCGATCAACGCCAGGTAGGGATCGAGTTGGAAACGGCTGATCGAGCTGTAGATCGTACGACGTCGCTGCAGCGGATCGCTGGGGCGGATCGATTCGCCACCGACCGACAGTTCGAGACCGCCGCCGGCCATCAGCAGCGAATCACGCCAAGCTTCGGCGGTCAATCGTCGGCGGTTGGCCCGCCAGAGCAGTTCGTTAGCAGGATCGATCGCTGCCTTGTCCGCATCGATCCGGCTCGACTGCTGATACGTCGCCGACATCACGATCTCGCGGTGCAGCCACTTCAATGACCAGCCATTGGCCATGAACCGAGCTGCCAGGTCATCGAGTAATTCCGGGTGTGTCGGCGTCGTCCCCAGCATCCCGAAATTACTGGGGGTGCTGACCAGCGGCCGCCCGAAGTATTGTCCCCAGACGCGGTTGACGATCACCCTAGCGGTCAATGGGTTATCGACATCAGCGATCGCCGCGGCCAGTTCCACTCGGCCGCTACCGTCGGAAAACGATTGCCGCTGGCCACCGCCCAGCAAGCTCAAAAAGCCGCGTGGGACGACGGCGCCCTGGTTGTTGACATCACCACGGATCATCACGGCCAGATCGCGAGCTGCGGTCTCCCGGACGATGTGCAGCGATTGTTCAGGCTCTTTGGCGTGACCGTTGTCTTTGGTTTCGGTCGCCTCGTCGAGAGGCCGATTGAACATCTCGGTGCTGGCGAATACGCCGGCCAGAGCGTAGTAATCGGTGGTCGGGATCGGGTCGTATTTGTGGTCGTGGCAGCGGGCACAGGCGACCGTGATTCCCATTAAACCGCGGGTCACGGTGTCGACACGATCCTCCCACTCGTCGGCCATCACGTCGGGGGCACGGCGGCGATAATACTTCGGCCCCAATCCGATGAAGCCGAGCGCTACCTGAGCCGCTTCGTTGTCCGGTTCGATCAGGTCAGCGGCTAACTGCAATCGGCAAAACCGGTCGTAGGGCATGTCGGAGTTGAAGGCATCGATCACCCATTGCCGATAGAGATGCGCGTTGGGATAGAACAACTCCTTATTCGATCCGACGATGTGTGCTTGGTCTTCGGCATAACGAGCGACATCAAGCCACAATCGGGCCCAATGTTCGCCGTGCTGTGCCGACCCGAGCAATCGTTCGACGGCGCGGTGGTAGGCTTGCGGGGAATCGTCGGCGGCGAACGCTTCGGCTTCCTCGAACGTCGGCGGAATCCCGGTCAGATCCAACGCCAAGCGGCGGAGCAGAAAGCGTCGCTCGGCGCGACCATTCGGCTGTAAACCGGCCGATTCGAGTTTGGCCAAGACGAACGTATCGACTTTCGTCTGTGACCATTCGTGGTCGGTCAGCGGTGGCGACTCGACTGGTTGGGGGACGATGAACGACCAATGTTCGGCCGCCGCATCCCAATCGATCGCCGGCCGGTGGTTCGTCGGATCGTCAATGGTTGACGACGGATCGCCGTCGCGGGGGTCGGCGGCGCCGGCTTCGATCCAAGCGACGAAGTCGGCGATCGTGGCATCGTCCAATTTCCGCTGGGGCGGCATTTCGGTCGATTCATAACGGATCGCCGAAATGATCAAGCTGGCATCGACATCACCAGCGACGACGGCCGGGCCGCTATCACCGCCGGCCCGGATAGAATCACGGCTATCGAGCCGCAAGCCGCCCTGGATGCCATCGGCCTCGCCCGCATGGCACTCATAGCAGTGCTCGACCAAGACCGGGCGGATTTTGCGTTCGAAAAAGTCGAAGTCGCCAACTTCGCCCAGCGCGATCGTAGGAAAGCTTGCCAGAAATCCGGCGACGAGGATCGCCACGGAGACGGATCGACTTGACATCGGCAGGTGGTGGGTTGGGGGGTCAACCGGAGTCGACGGCGGGTCGGGTCAGTGGTTTTACACGTGATCCGTTGTAGCATGACGGGGCGATAAACTCCAATCGAGTCTAACCAGCCGTTCGCCGATCGAGGGCCTCGTTGTCGACCGAATCATTGCTCCACACCGGCGTGAGGCTGTCTCACAGCGCCAGCACCGAAGAGTTTGCCGATCTGAACTCGCCGCATTGGGCGGTCGAACCGTTTATCCCGATCACCACCGCCGAGATGGTTACGGCGCTGCTGGCGAGGAAGCAGGACTGGGTCGACACGGCTCCGGGCCCGGCAGTTGGACATGCTGGTGGGATGCCGAATCCGGAAACGTTAGCAGAGCTTTATTGGCGATTCGGCGATTTGTTGCATCATCAGTACCGACCGTTGTTCGGCCGGTTCGCCCAAAGTTATGCGGCGATCGACCCGGATCGCGATACGCGTCACGTCATCGCCACCCCAGGTCAGGAAGTCGACAAAGTCGCTGATGACGGAGACGCTGCACACATCGCAGCGGCCGGCTACGCCGCAACCGAGGGCGATGAGTCGCAGCGACGCAAGGAGGCGTTGTCGGCCGTCGCGCGGATCACCGAAGCCGGCCGGATCGTGCTCAATGACGCCGGCTACACCGAGGTCGGCCGCCCGGAATTGGAGTTGGCGATCGGCAGCTTCAGCCATTGGGGAGTACCGCTGCACGTCGATTTTGATGTCTTCGATGCGATCGTCGTCTACGCCCGCGGCGACATCGTCGGCAAACGCGCCAAACGGACCTGGCAAAATCTCTACCGCGAGACATTCTTAGATGTCGCTTTGTACCAACGCGTGGTCGTGATGTTCAAACTCCGCGAAGGCGTTCAGACCGACGACCAACTCGACGACCAAATGCTGCACCTGCGGATGTTCAAGAATATCCCGAAGCAGGACATCGATATGTTGCTGCCAGGCACCCGGGTCCGGTTCAGCTGGATCGATCACTTCCGCAACTTGGTTCCGTCGATCGGCGGCATCGGTGTGACGCTGTTCAAGATCGTCCGGACCGCGTTGTTCGTCGCGGCGATCACGGTCAGCATCGCCGCCGTGCTGATCGGTCTGATGCTGGCGTTGATCGGTTACGGCGTTCGCAGTGTGATGAATCACAAGAATGCCAAAAACCGCTACATGCTCAACCTGACCCGCAGTCTCTATTACCAGAAACTCGACAGCAATGCGGGCGTGGCGGTCCGGCTGCTCGACGAAGCCGAAACCCAGCGACATCGCGAAGTGATCCTCGCCTATCACGCGATCCGATCCGCCGGCGACCCGATCAGCCGCCGGCGACTTCGACGTCGCGTCGAGCGGTTCGTTCGAGAAATGGTGGATGTTGAAATCGCTTACCGCGATGGCGATGCGGTCGCGACCCTCGACCGTTGGGGGTTGGTGAACCGCAACGAGTCGGGCGACATCCAAGTCTTGCCTCCGGCGGATGCTTTACGACGCATGTCGAGCTACTGGGAGGAGACGTTCGGGGCGTGAATCTTTTGGGCGACGGCTTCGGCGGCGGCCACAGTCGGGGCGATCCCGACACCGCGTAGCGAATTGCCGATCAGATGCAGTCCCGGCGTCTCGGTAAGCGCCCGCTCGATCGCGGCGACCCGCTCGAGATGGCCGACATGGTATTGCGGCATCGCCCGGGGCCACCGGATCACGCGAACCAATCGTGGTTCACCGCTCAACCCGATCAGATCGGCCAATTCCCGCCGCGCGATCGCCACCAGTTCGTCGTCGTCATGGTTGAGCAATTCGCGTTGCAACTCACCGCCGAAGAAGACGCGGATCAGCTTCTCACCGTCGGGCGTCCGACCGGCGAACTTATCACCGGTGAAGCTCGCCGCCAGGATCGATCGCCGTTCACGGATCGGCACGACGAAACCGGCGACGTCGATCGGCCGGGCGATATCGGCCGCTCGGACGCCGAGCGCCACGATCGCACTCGATGCTACCTCGATGCCATCGAGCAGACCGGCAGCGGTCGGCGTGACCTCCCGCAGCAAGTTCGCTGCGGTGGCCGCTGGCGTGGCGACGATCAGGCGGTCGAACGACTCCTCAGCATCGCCGACAACCAACCGCCACTGCTCTCCATCACGCTCGAGTCGCCGCACCGGAGATGACAGTTGCAAGCAATCGTCCGGTAGGGCGGCGACCAGCGATTCGAGCAATTCGGTGAGTCCACCCGGGAACGACCGGAACTGTTCGTAACGGGCGCCGGCACTGTTCCGCTCGGTCGAGTCGATCCCTTCGCGTCGCCGCCGTCGTGTCGCCGCCGAGAGGCTGCCATCCTCACGTTCCATCTTGAGAAATTGGCCCATCGTCGCCGCCATGCTCAGCTTAGCCACGTCACCGGTATAGATCCCGCCGACCAGCGGTTGCACGATCCGGTCGAGCAATTCGCGGCCCAACCGTCGACTGACAAACGAATCGATACTCTCGTCCGACTCGTCGCTGCGGGGCGGGACGAATCGCTCGGCGACCAATCGCAACTTGGCGAGCGGCGACAACAACGGCGTCGTGACCATCGACATCAATCGCGTGGGGCGCATCAGCACGAACCCATCGGGAATTCGGACCAGCTTGCCACGGTCGACGATCGCCGCGCCACGAGCGGTCTTTTGCGGCAGGATCAGCCGATCTTCGATCCCCAATGTTCGACACAACCGCAACGCCGCGTCGGGCTGCGTCGCGAACATGTCGGCACCATGTTCGAGCAGGTAGCCGTCGATTCGCTCGGTGCGAATCACCCCACCGGCCCGCGCCGCGGCTTCGAAAAGTCGCACTTGGCAGGCGGGGTCGAAATGACGGAGGTAATATGCCGCCACCAACCCCGACAAGCCGCCGCCAACGATTCCCACCCGCATCGATCGAATCTCCCGAAATGAACCACCCGCTGCCGTCACGCCGACCACCGCAGCAGAATAATCGACCCGCGGCTCGGCGGCATGCGGGGCTCACCGGCAGTCCGCTCGCTAGTGCTCTGAGCATCATCGGGTGGCACGCCCTGGGTAACATCGGGTGGCACGCCCTGAGGAACGAAGGGCGTGGGCGACAAAGTGAATGCCGGAACCCTGCCAGTGCCAGCCAATAAGCCTTAGGCCGGGCTGTCAAAAATTTGGGGTTGCGACGAAACCTCGAGTGCGCTGGTTTTTGTCGGTAAGGTGGGAATTAAATTTCCGATGCGGTGGGCCGGTTGCGATTAATTCTGCAGATTCTATGCCGCTTATCGTGCTGGAACGAGATGCCAGCAACCCAGGCCGGAGGCCGACAAATCTTTGCCGGTGGCGTCAGCCACCGGACCATTGCCTACGGCGGTACACAAGGCCGGAGGCCGACACATGCGTTCCAGTTTGTACGCTCGCCGACGATGTGTCGCCCTCCGGGCTGATTGCCATTGGGTGACCGCGTCCGGGGCCTTACGGCCCCGGCAGAGATGTATC
>SKZY01000117.1 GCA_007127095.1 Planctomycetaceae bacterium | reverse complement strand
CTGCCTTTTGCCCAAACATGTTATCGACGTGTAAACTGGTAATGTAAGTGAGTCGCTTGGCGATCTTCGCTTGACCACGTTTTCGCCAATTCCCACCCGTCACCTTCCCACCTGCCGTTTCATGCCCACCACCGTTCCCACTCGACTCATTTTCCCGCACCGGCTGGCAGATCGACGTCACGTTCACTGCCGTAGCTCGGGTGGATGCTCGCCCGTGCCCCCGTCGCTGCTGCTGACGTCGTTGTTGGCCGTTTTCGCTACGGTTTCTGTTCCCGGCACGACGGTGGCTGACGAAGCATCGGCGCGGTTGGTGAAGTGGGGAGAAACTTACGAGCGAGATGTCTTGCCGATCATCCGCGCCAAGTGTCTCAGTTGCCACGAAGGTGAAGAGCCCGAAGGCGAGTTCGACCTGGCCAAGTTCGTCGACGCCGAATCGGCGATCGCCGGTGGCGATATCTGGGAACGGGTCGCCCGTCGTGTCCGTCAAAACGAGATGCCGCCGCCCGGTAGTCCGGGACTGAACGATCCACAAAAGGCGGCCTTCCACCGCTGGGTCGATTCACGTCCGGGTGAGGACCTTTGTCGCCAAATCGCGTCGGACGAAACCCAAGCCTGGTACCGCGGACATGTGATGAGCCGGCGGTTGACGGCGGTCGAGTACACCAATGCCGTCCTGCATTTGGTCGGCTTGCCGCTGCTGCCCAGCGAGGTACCGCCGTCGGATGGTGCCGGTGGCGAAGGGTTTGATACCGTCGGCGATGCGCTCTTCACATCGCCGATTCATTTGGAAGCCTACCTGATCGCTGCGGACCACCTGATCGACGAAGCGTTAGCTGGTGACGGAGCGGTTTCAAGTGACAGCCCCGATTCGCCTCGCCAGCGATTACTGGTCTCGTTGCCCCGGTCGGTCGATCCCGATTCGTCGTTGGACGATGACCAAGCCGCTCGGAAAATCCTTTCCCGGTTTGCCAAACGGGCATGGCGACGTCCGGTCGCCGACGACGAGATCGACCGGCTGATGATGATCTTTCATGACGCTCAAACCCGTCACGACTCGTTCATCCGAGCGATCGGTCAACCGCTGAAGGCGGTTCTGGTGTCGCCGCATTTTCTCTTTGTCGTCGAATCGGAACCGGCCGAAGCGGGCGTCCAACGGATCACGCCGCATCAGTTGGCGACGCGGCTGGCGTTGTTGATCTGGTCGTCGATCCCCGACGAAGAATTGTTGGCCGCGGCCGACAGTGGTGAACTGTACGACGATGACGTACTCCGCCTGCAGGTCCGCCGCATGTTGGCCGACCCTAAAGCGCGCGGCTTGGGCGAGAACTTCGGACTGCAATGGCTGAACTTGCGGAATTTTGGCGAAACCGAGCCTGATGCCGAACTGTTCCCCGAGTTCACCCCCGAACTCGCCGCCGACATGCGTGAGGAAGCGGTTTCCTTGGTGACCGATGTATTTCGCAACGACCGACCGCTGACCGATCTGATCGCCGCCGATTATTCGTTCATGAACGGACGCTTGGCCGCTCATTACGGTCTCGATCTGCCGACCGATGCCCCTTGGCAACGGGTCCCGCTCAGCGACCTTCGCCGCGGTGGCGTGGCGACGATGGCCAGTGTCCTAACCTCTGCTTCTTACCCACGGCGGACCAGCCCAGTGCTCCGGGGACGCTGGCTGCTCGAGGAATTGCTCGGCTCGCGGGTTCCCCCGCCGCCACCGGGCGTACCGGCATTGGAGGAACCCGACGGGTCGGAGACAACAGCGACGTCGATGCGTCAGCGCCTGGAGATCCACCGCCAAAACCCTGATTGTGCTTCCTGCCACGACCGCATGGATCCGCTCGGCTTCGGCTTAGAAAACTTTGATGCGATCGGCCGCTGGCGGACGCTCGATCACGGCGTCGCCATCGACGCCACGGGGACTCTGCCATCGGGCGAATCGTTCGACGGCCCCGCTGAATTGAAACAGACGCTGCTCCGCCGCTCCGACGAGTTCGAAAAGCACTTTGTCCGCAAATTGGTCGGATTCGCGTTTGGACGATCGCTGAACAAGTTTGACCAGTGCGTCGTCGATGAATGCCTGGAGGCGCTCCGCGACGGCGATCGCGGTGCCGGCCTGTTGATTGAAATGGTGGCCCTAAGCTATCCCTTTCAACATCGGTTCTTCAAGTGACCGGAGTCTTTGTCTACGGCACGCTCAAACGTGGTCAGTGCCGTGAATCGCTTTGGCCGAGACCGCCACTCGCCGTCGAAACGGCCTACATCCGTGGCCGATTGTTCGCCTTGGCCGAGTATCCCGCGCTGTGGTGTGGCGATAGCGACAGCTGCCTCGACGAATCGGTCGATTCCGCCGACGATTGGATCGCTGGTGAACTTTGGAAATTTGCCCCCGGCGACCTCGAAGAGACGGTCGCCCGATTGGATCAAATCGAAGAGACGAATCAGCCGGGGATCGAAAACCTCTACGACCGAATCGTCGTCCGCGCGTATCGCCAGCCGCGGCCTTCGGCGTCGCAATTGGCATTCGCTTACCAATTTAGCCGCCGAAGCTCGCTGCTCGACGACAACCGGATGCAGCTGGTCCCTGATCGAGCGGCGGTCGAATGGCCGCCCGTTTGATTGCCATCGTCGACGGACGATTGAGCTTCCGTTTGTAAAGCCGTGCAACCGGAGAGCGGTTTGTGTAACCTGAGGATTCGACCAACGCTGTGCGGATTTTGTATTGTGGCTTGAGGGGGACGGATGAGCGGAGATATTGAGGACTTTTTGCGGCGAGCGGCCCAGCGGCGTCAAGCCCGTCAGGGCAACGCCGCACAGCCACCTGCCGTCCCGCCTCGGCGGCCGGAGTACTCCGATGCTCGGCGGGAGCGAACTGTCCGTCCGCAGGACGACGATTCCGAAGACCTTGTCGTTGCCGACGAAGTCCAAGAACCGCTGGCGAAACGGATCGCCGAACTGCAGCGATCGCAAGCGGAAGCGGAAGCGTCACGCCAACGTGAACGGCAAGGGTCCACCGCCCGACGTGACGAGGTCGGACGTTCGCGTCAACCTCCACCCTCTTCAAGAAATCCTTCTCGCGGTGATGCGGCCTCCTCATCCACCGACCGACGGTCACAATCCGCTCGGCTGTCGCGCTCATCGCAATCGAGAGACTCGACGAGTCCGCCGCAGCCGACTCGGCCCGTCGAGCCGTCGCACTCGGGTGTGTCAGGCGAATTAGCGAAACGAGGTCCGGTCGCGCAGTCGGCCGAAGATGCGGCACCCCAGCCGCAATTGGTCAGTGAACTGTTGCAATCGCTCCGCAGCCCCGATGGGTTGCGGAGTGCGATTCTTCACCGCGAGATCCTCGACCGTCCCGTGCATCGTTGGTAGCGTTTGGTGGAAAACGGGGCTGAAAAAGCGGGGCAGGGTTCTTGGGTGCGAAGCACCCGGAGGGCGAGTTCCTCAAAAAGGGGTCAGGACTCTTTTGTGCGAAGCACCCGGAGGGCGAGTGGCAAAAAGGGGTCAGGACTCTTTTGTGCAAAGCACCCGGAGGGCGAGTTCCTCGCAAAAGAGTCCTGACCCCTTTTTGCCTGATCCATTTTTTCCACCCCCACTGAATTGAAACATGAGGACCGATTTTCGTGTCAGCAGCAGACAGCGACATTCATTCACTGAGCCCAGCAACAAGCACGGTTGGGTGGATCGGAACGGGAGTGATGGGCCGGAGCATGGCCGGGCACCTGATCGACGCCGGATACAATCTGGTCGTCTACAACCGGTCAGCCGACAAAGCCGCCGATCTGGTCAGCCGTGGTGCCGCGATGGCCGAATCACCACGGGCGGTGGCCGAGCAAAGCGACATCGTGTTCACCATGGTCGGCTACCCTCAAGACGTTCGCGAAGTGATTCTCGGCCAATACGCCAAACGGCCGGGCGTGCTCGAGGGCTTGCGACCCGGCGGGACGGTGGTCGACATGACCACCAGCGAACCGGCATTGGCGGTCGAGATCGACGCAGCGACGCAGCGCTGCGGTGGCACGTCGCTCGACGCGCCGGTCAGTGGGGGAGACATCGGAGCCAAGGCCGGCACGCTGTCGATCATGGTCGGCGGCGATTTATCGACTTTCCAGCGGGTGCAGCCGTTATTCGAAACGATGGGGAAAACGGTCGTCCATCAGGGTGCCGCGGGCGCCGGCCAGCACACCAAAATGGTCAATCAAACGCTCGTCGCGGCCGGCATGATCGGCGTCTGTGAGGCGTTGTTGTACGCCGAAAAGGCCGGCTTGGACGTGCCCAATGTTCTCCGTTCGGTATCGACCGGAGCGGCCGGTAGTTGGCCGCTCAGCAACCTTGCCCCACGGATCATCGCCGGCGACTTCGAGCCGGGCTTTTATGTCGAACATTTCATCAAGGATATGAAGATCGCGTTGGAAGAGGCGTCGCGGATGAATATCGCGCTACCCGGGTTGGCCTTGGTCAACCAGCTCTATCACGCCGTCGCAGCCCAAGGCCACGCCCGTAGCGGCACCCAAGCACTGATGCTCGCCCTGCGACACCTCAGCGGCGGCTGAGCCGAGCACACGATCGCCTCCGGTCGCCTTGCCGATCGCCTCCGGCCGCCTTGCCGATCGCCTCCGGCCGCCTTGCCGATCGATCGGGTGTCACGGGGTGAACGATTCGTCGCTGGTCAAGAAATCGATCGCTTTGCTGAGTTGGGGATCGAACAACTGTCCCGAGGCGTCCTTGGACGATGCGGCCGCCGTAGCGTCGGTGTTGTTAGCGGCAGTGGTCGACGTCGAGGCGGGGAAGCTGACTTGTCGCCAATGCTCGACGAGCGCTTGACGGGCTTCGTCGGTCATCGTCACCGACATCCCTTCATCGGGACTGACTCCCCACTCGTCGCTTTCGGTCGAATCTTCGCGGCGGTGGATATTACGACCGTTGGGGCGATAGTACCTCGCCGTCGTCAGCTTCAACGCGCTGCGGCCCGATTCGAGTGGCAATACGTTTTGAACCGTACCCTTGCCGAACGAACGTGAACCGATGATTGTCGCTCGGCCATGATCCTGCAGGCAGGCGGCGACGATCTCACTCGCCGATGCCGAGTCGCCATCGATCAGGACGACGATTGAGGTGTCTTTCCGCACGAATGTCCCCGGTTCGGCATCGAATTCCTTTTCGATTACGCCACCCCGTTTTTTGATCGTCACGATCCGGCCTTGGTCGAGAAAATCGTCACACACCTCGACCGCTGTGATCAGCAATCCGCCCGAATTGCCGCGAACGTCGAGAATCAGCGATTCGAAATCGTTGTCCAATTCGCTCAATACTCGGCGGAGTTCCAACTCGGTTTTTTCACCAAAACTGGTTACCCGGATGTAGGCGATTTCGGGATGTTTGCGGAGCCGAAAGATCCACTGATCGTCGGCGTCGCGGTGATCGCCGACGACCGATTCGAGTGTGATCGTTTCGCGGCGGAGACTGATTTCATGCAGCTTCACCATTTCTTCCTCGACCCGCCGGATCCTGACCGAGACCGTTGTCCCGACGGGACCGCGGAGCCGATCGCTGACTTCCCGGATCGGCAATTCAGAAACGTCGACGCCCGCGACGCCGATGATTTCGTCACCCGGCAAGACGCCAGCGATTAAGGCCGGCGAGCCGACCAACGGGGTGATCACGCGGACCGGTTTTCCCGCCTGCGGTTGTTCGACCAAGATCCCGACGCCAGCGAATTCTTGTTGGATCACGTCGTTGAACTGCGAATAGAGATCAGCCGGGATGAACTCGCTATGTCGGTCGAGCCGCGACGTCAGCCCGGCCATCGCAGCTTCGATCAAGTCCGAACTCTCGATCGGATCGACATAAAAACGGTCGATCAAACTCATCGCGTCGCCGAGCAGCACCGTCCGGCGGACCCGGTTGGCGGTGGCGAAACAGACCGCCGAGATCAGACAGGCGATCAGGATCGTGTGGACGTTGCGAGCCGGCATCAGCGTGACCGTTTAGGACCGAGGGAAAAAGCGGAGGTTACCGACCAACCGCGTGTCGGGGTGAAAGTGCTTCGCCTCTTGCCGGGTTTCGGTTTCACTCGCGACCTTTTCTAGCGACTTGAGGATTTCGCGGCGACTGACAATCCCCAACAGATGTCCCGACTCGTCGGTCACCGGAGCGTGACGCAGCGAATGGCTGGCGAACAGCGAACAGAGCGAAAACAGGTCGGTCTCGGGCGCGACACAGACCGGGTGTCGGGTCATCATCGTGCCGACCGTCCGCGGCGGACGCGGACTACCATAGAATAGGTCATCCGCCAAATGGTCGACGCAATCCTTTTCGCTGATCACCCCGACCACGATCTTGCCGCCCGCGTCGTCGGCTACTACCGGCGCAACCGACAACTCGTGATCGGCCAGAAATCGAACGACCTCTGCCAAGGTCATCGCTTCGTTCACCGTTTTTACATGCCGATTCATCAAACTCGATGCATTCTCGGTCGATTGGGGTAGCGTCATTTCTCAAAGGCCTCCAACGGCGGACAGACGAATTACGGGTAGAGGTAACCGACGGCTCTCAATTCTGCCGACTGCTACAACGTCAGGCCGAATTCTAGACGCCCGGCGGTGAGACACCAATGACGGTCGACGCGACCGCCAGTCGGCTGTCCCGATCGGCGACGGGGTATAAACTGGGAACGATCGAAAAATGTCCGCGATCAGGGCGCGCCGCTGCCCCCCTCAGACGCTCAAGCCTGTAATCGATGTGCCCCAGCACGCCTAACCCGCCGGATCACGCTAGCGAACAGATCGTTCGTTCGATCTTCATCAGCGACCTGCACCTGGGCAGCCGGTTCAGCCGCAGCGATGACCTGTTGGTATTCCTGAACCGTTATCGCCCGACTCATCTCTACTTGGTCGGCGACTTCATCGACGCTTGGGCACTGCAACGGCAGTGGCATTGGCCCGATCGCTATCACCAACTGATCGTGCGGGTGATCGAATTGGCCGAGAATGGCACGACGGTCTTTTACACCCCCGGAAACCACGACGATTACCTTCGGGAACGCTTAAGGCAAATCGACTCGGTCACACTCGAGGACGAGTTCGTACACACTGGCGCCGACGGTCGGCGAATGTTGGTCATCCACGGCGATCAATTCGATGACGTGGAGACCAAAGCCCGCTGGCTGTCCAAGGTCGGGTCGGCTTTTTATGACGCGATGCTGTTGGGGGATCGCGTCATCGGCATCGGGTTGCGATCGGTCGGGCTCCGGCCGCGACCGATCAGCCACCGCGTCAAGCGGTTGGTCAAGAAGGTAGTCCAGCGGATCAGCGGGTTCGAGAAACGGCTGGTCCACCACGCCGGTCAACGCGACTGCCAAATCGCGATCTGCGGCCACCTTCACCGGCCTCAAGACCGTATGCTCGGCGCGACGCGTTACATCAACCTGGGTGATTGGGTCGAAAACGCGTCGGCGCTGCTGGAACATTCCGACGGTCGGCTCGAATTGATCCAGCTGAACCATTCCGAGCTGCTGCCGTTATCGCATTCCAAAGTCGCCGATGCCGAACCGGCGCAGCTCGCCGCCGCCGAAGCTTGGGCCGCCGATCTGTTGGTGGGCGGCGGTTTCGACCACCCGCTGCGTGCGGTCCCGCCGGCGGTGCCATCCGACCGCGGCTGAGTCCGATCCGAAGGTGCCGGCCGAACCTGCCGCCGGCGAGCGGATTGCATCGCTTTGCCGGTTGGATTCTGATAACGTGCCCGCGGTCGCCCGACAGCGACCGCACGGTTTTTTCCACCGTTTGGTTCCTCGCACCCTAGGCTGCTTGATTCGATGTCCACAGCATCTCCCACCACTTGCCAACCCGTATTGATCGCCGGCCGCTGGCGGGATGCCGCCGTAGCTGACCAGTTTCGCGCGACCGATCCCAACCAAAACCGTCCGATCGAGACCGATTTTCCGGTCAGCGGTTGGTCGGATATCGATGAGGCGTTGTCGGCGGCGGCAGCGGCGGCGACCGAACTGCGGCGGACGCCACCGGAAAAGATCGCCGAGTTTCTCGAAGCCTTTGCCGATCTGATCGCCGCAGATGCCGAGGCGCTCGTCGAGTCGGCTCATCTGGAAACCGGTTTGGCCAAGCAACCGCGGCTGGCCGATGTCGAGCTGCCGCGGACGATCGGTCAATTGCGACTCGCTGCCGCCGCGGCCCGCGAGGGATCCTGGGCGATGCCGGTGATCGATACCAAAGCCTCGATCCGAGCTTGTTACGAATCGCTCGGTCCGGTTTGCGTCTTCGGGCCGAACAACTTTCCCTTCGCTTTTGGCAGCTGCAGCGGCGGCGATTTCGCAGCCGCGATCGCCGCCGGCAATCCGGTGATCGCCAAGGCCAACAGTTCGCATCCCGAAACGACCCGTCGGTTTGCCGCGCTGGCCCTGACCGCAATCGAATCGACGGGGTTGCCACCGGCGACGGTGCAGTTGATCTACCGGACGTCGCACACCGATGGCGAACGGATGGTCGCCGACCCACGCTGTGGCGCCAGTGGCTACACCGGCAGCCGTCACGCCGGGTTGGCCCTCAAAGCTGCGGCGGATGCCGCTGGGAAGCCGATCTATCTGGAACTGTCCAGCGTCAATCCGGTCGTGATCACGCCCGCGGCCTTAGCCGAGCGCGGCGATGCCTTGGTCGATGAGTTTGTCGGGAGTGTCCTGATGGGGGCCGGCCAATTCTGTACCAATCCCGGACTGATCCTGCTGGTCAAGGGTGAGGCGAGTGACCGCTTTGTCGCCGCGGTGACTGACAAGTTTGCCGCCGCGACGCCCGGCACGTTGCTGTCTCCGGCCGTTACCCGATCGCTCGGACAAGCGGTCGACACGCTCGTCACCGCCGGCGCCAAGCTGCTCACCGGCGGTGGCGAACCGCTCCCAGACCGCTGTGCCCGAGCCAACACCTGGCTGTCAGCGACCGGCTCTCAATTCCTCAGCGATCCCGAGATCTTCCAGACCGAGGCGTTCGGCAACGCTTCGCTGGTAGTGGTCGCCGACGACGTCGCGCAACTGGTGGCCGTCATCGAATCGTTGGAGGGAAATCTGACCGGCTGCATCTACTCGGCGAACGGCGACGACGACGCCTATTCCCCGATCGCGTTCGCGTTGGCCCCCAAGGTCGGTCGGCTGTTGAACGACAAGATGCCGACCGGCGTCGCGGTCAGCCCGGCGATGAACCATGGCGGACCGTATCCGGCGACCGGACACCCCGGATTCACCGCCGTCGGGATCCCGGCAGCGATCCACCGGTTTGCCAAATTGACCTGTTATGACAACGTCCGCCAACCGCGGTTGCCGGCGTTGCTCCGCGATGCCAACCCGACCGGTAAGACTTGGCGGAATATCGACGGCCAATGGACCTGTGGTGACGTCGGCTAGAAATGGTGACTACCAGATCTCGACGCGTTGTTCCGGTGGCAGGTAGAGCTCGTCGTCGGGCTTGATCTCGAAGGCTCGGTAAAACGCGTCCATGTTGCGGACGATCCCGTTGACGCGGTACCGACTGGGGCTGTGCGGATCGGTCAGCAACCGTTTCCGCAGTTCGGCATCGCGGTAAAGACGCCGCCAGATCTGCCCCCAACCGAGAAAGAATCGCTGGTCGCCGGTCAATCCGTCGATCACCGGGGCCTCTTGATCGCCCAGAGACAATCGGTAGGCGGCGTAGGCGACGCTCAGCCCGCCGAGGTCGCCGATGTTCTCTCCCAGCGTCAATTCGCCGTTGATCGTCATCCCTTCGACCGGCTCGTAACCGTTGTACTGCTCGACGAGTCCGCTGGCGAGTTTTTCGAACTCGCTGCGATCTTCCTGGGTCCACCAATCGCGGAGGTTGCCTCGGCCGTCGAACTTGCTTCCTTTATCGTCGAAACCGTGACTGATCTCGTGGCCGATGACCGCGCCGATGCCGCCGTAATTGACCGCGTCATCGGCCTCGAGATTGAAGAACGGCGGTTGTAGGATTGCAGCCGGAAAGACGATTTCGTTCATCGTCGGACTGTAATAGGCGTTGATCGTCTGCGGCGTCATGAACCATTCGTTGCGATCGATCGGCCCGCCCAATTTGTCGAGGTCGCGGCGGGCTTCGAATTCGGCGGCGGCGATCAGGTTCGCCGCCAATGAGTCGCCGCTGATCGTTAACGCGTCGTATGACTTCCAAACATCGGGATAGCCGATCTTGGTGTTGAACTTCGACAACTTTTCCAACGCCTGCCGTTTGGTCCCCGCCCCCATCCAAGGTCGCGTCTCGATCCGTTCGGCGAACGCGGCTTTGAGGTTGTCGACCAATTCATTCATCCGCTGCTTCGCTTCGGGAGCAAAGTGTTCCTCGACATAGAGTTGACCGACGAGTTCGCCAAGCACGCTGCCGGTCGAGCGGACCGCCCGTTGCCACAGCGGTCGTTGCTCGTCGACGCCGCTGATCGCCGTGCCGTGGAAGGCGAAGTGACGTGCCTCGAGTTCCTCCGACAGATAACCGGCGTGGTTGTCGACCGTATGGAAGGTCAGGTAGGCCTTCCACTGGTCGACGTCAAACGATTCAAAAGTGTCGCCGAGCGATTCGAAGTAGGAGGGTTGGCGGACGACCAACTGCTGGTCGGCTGCGATGCCATACCCGTCGCGGAACGCCGTCCAGGAAAACGGGGCCACCATTTCCGCCATCCGCTCGCCATCGACCCGGTTGTAGGTTTTTACCGGATCTCGATTTTCCGTTTTGGTCCACTGGGCTTCGGCGATCCGCGTCTCGATCTCCAGGATCGCCCGGGCGCGTGACTCGGCGGTTTGCCCGGCGGCCAGAGGCAGTTCGGCGGCAGCCAGCAAATCGGCGACGTAGTCGACCAGTTCTTGTTGCAGTTTGGCGTACCGTGGCTCGTCGACCAGGTAGTAATCGCGGTCCGGTAGCGTCAGTCCGTATTGGGTGACGTAGACGGTGTAGGCGTCGCTGTTGCGGGCATCGACCGAGACATAGGCGGCCAACGGAGAAGGCACTCCCAACCGATGCAGTCGGCCCATCACGTGGGCGACGTCATCGCGATCGGTGATCTGGCGGATCGCTTCGAGTAGCTCGGCCAGTGGGCGGATGCCCTGTTCGTTGCGGGCTTCGAGGTCGACGTAACTGCGATAAAAGTCACCCACCTTTTGAGCCGCGGAACCGGCCGGTGCGTCGGTCTGTTCGGCCACCGCGTCGATGATCGCCCGCACCTGTTCTTGGGTTCGGTCGTCGAGGATCGCGAAAATTCCGTAATCGGCACGGTCGGCGGGGATTTCGGTCGATTCCAGCCAACCGGCGTTGGAATAGCGATAGAAATCGTCGCCCGGCGAAAGATCGTCGCTGATGATCGTCTGATCGATCCCTGATGCCAGCTGTGACGGTTCGTCGGCGACACAGCGACCAGCCGCGACCGGAAGTAGCATCGGTAACAGGATCAAGTTGGCGGTGAATATCGCCAACGGAAAACGGCTGGCCGGCGGCGTGGCGACACGGGCTGGGACGAGGCGTCGGCTGACGCGGGAATTCGGTGCAATCACGGTGTCGGCTCTTCTTGGGGCAGTGGAAGGGAACGGCGGCGGGCGATGGAGGACGGTTACGGACGACGTAGCGGACGATCCATCAATTCTTTCGCGTCGAGACGGCGCCCGCAACGGCGGTAGTCACGATACAACTACTCGCCGTCACCCTGACGATGGATTACGATTTGGCCGGTGTCGGCCACACTACCCACCCGCCCCTAGCCCCAGATCGAGTTTGACAAGATGACCGTGGCAACCCGACTGAGCGTGATGATGTTTTTGCAGTTCTTTGTCTGGGGGGCGTGGTTCGCGACGCTCGGCCTGGCGTTGGGCAGCAACGGGTTGGCCCAATTCGGCGGCGGAGCCTACGGCAGCGCCCCGCTCGCGGCGATCATCGCGCCGCTGTTTCTGGGCTTGATCGCCGACCGTTTCTTCGCCTCGGAGCGGGTGATGGGGCTGTTGTTCCTGATCGGCGGCGTGCTGCTCTGCCTGGCACCGGGATTCGCCGAGGCGGGTAACGGTCGGGTGATGGTCTGGCTGTTCATCGGTCACATGCTCTGTTACATGCCGACGTTGGGGCTGAGCAATACGATCGCGTTTACCAACATCGCCGACCAGAACGAGTTTCCCAAGATTCGCGTCTGGGGGACGATCGGCTGGATCGTCGCCGGGTTGTTCGTCGGGACGATGGGTTGGAGCGCCAGCTTCAAGATCCTCTGGGTCGCCGGGATCAGCTCCTTCGTGATGGGTTTGTACAGTTTTACGCTGCCACACACGCCGCCGCCGGCCCGCGGCAAGCCGGTCAACATTCGCACGTTGCTGATGCTGGACGCGATGTCGATGCTCGCCCATCCGCCATTTTTGGTTTTCATCGTCTGTTCGACGCTGATCTGTATCCCGCTGGCCTACTACTACGGCATCACCGCGATGTTTTTGGATAACACCGGTTTTGTCGCTCCGGCTTCGAGCATGACGATCGGCCAGATGTCGGAAATCTTTTTCATGCTGTTGATCCCGTTCTTCTTTCGCCGACTGGGCGTTAAGAACATGATTCTGATCGGCATGCTGGCGTGGGTGTTGCGTTACGTGCTGTTCGCCTTCGGGGCATCCGACCAGGTGGTCTGGATGCTGTTCCTGGCAGTCGCCCTGCACGGTATTTGCTACGACTTTTTCTTCGTCACCGGGTTCATGTACACCGATAAGGTGGCCGACGCGAGTGTCCGTGGGCAGGCCCAGGGGATGCTGGTCTTCTTTACCCAAGGGATCGGCATGTATTTCGGCTACTGGGTCGCTTACGCCCACCACGGCGCCAAGGTCACCAATTACGACGCGTTGACGATGGCGATCAAGGAGAGTCGTCCGGAATCGTCGCCGACGTTCATCGAGTCGCTCAAGAATATGTTTTCGGTCGAAACGCTGAGCGTCGAGCCGGCGCTGCTAGCCGAGACGATGGCGCAGTGGCGGGACTTTTGGCTCGTCCCTGCGGCGATGGCGGCGCTGATCACGGTGATTTTCTTCCTCGCCTTTTGGGACAAGATGAGTAACTACGATCGGAACCGGGTCAGCGAACAAGACGTGATCGATGCCGTCGAACGCGAACCGCTCGCCTGATCGAATGCGTCGGCAAGGGCTCGCGATAACGCCCTGCGGCTGTCTGTTCAGAAGGGCTTTTTTTTCGCACACTGTCAAAGTCGGAAACCGGATTACCCATCATGCTGATCGTTTCTCGGGCCTTCCCGGTTAGGTCGACCTGTGTGCTGGTGGCGATCGTCGCCTTGGTTGCTTTCGTTGGCTGTCAAAGTAGCGTCGACGAACCCGACCCGGTCCGTCCGGTTCGCTCGGTCAAATTGGCCGATTGGGAAAGCTTTCAAGCTCGCTGGTACCCCGGCCGGGCCGAACCGGTCGATGAGGTCGACCTGTCGTTCCGTGTCTCAGGCCCGCTGATCGCGTTGCCGGTCCGTGTCGGCTCAACGGTACAAGCCGGTGAGTTGCTGGCGGCGATCGATCCGACCGATTACCGGATCGCCTTGGATCGGGCGAAAGCCAGCCTGCAGCGGGCTGAAGCCGAGATGTTGGTGATGGAGCGAGGGGCTCGTCCCGAAGAGATCGCTCAGTTGAAAGCGGGGCTGGCCGAAGCCGAGGCCGGATCAACGCAAGCGACCGCCGAACACGAACGGAATATCGGTTTACGGAAACAGGGTGCGGTATCGCAGGCCGAGTTCGACCTTTCGCTCGCCCGCCGTGATCGCGCCGCGGCGCAAGTCGCGGTGGCTCAGGAAGCGCTGCGGATCGGTGAACAGGGCGCTCGTGAAGAGGACCGGATGGCTAAGCGGGCCGACATCGGGGCGCTGACCGCGGCGGTCCAAGACGCCGAAAACCGGCTCAGCTATACCTCGTTGTTGGCCCCGTTCGACAGTGAAGTCGCCGCCCGCTTCGTCGATAACTTCCAAACTGTCCAGGCTCAACAACCGGTGCTCCGGCTGTTCAGCACGTCGGAGGTCAAGATTGTCGTTCAAGTCCCCGAAAGTGCGATCTCCTATGCCGATCAAGTCGAGTCGATGATCTGCCGGTTCGATGCCTTCCCCGACCGCTCGTTCACCGGCGAGGTGTTCGAGATCGGACGCGAGGCGAGCCGGACGACCCGTACTTTTCCCGTCACGGTGTTGGTCAAACAAAGCGAAGGGGCAAGGATCTTGCCCGGCATGGCCGCTTCGGTCCAACCGGTATTGAAGGAGTCCGCCGCAATCGAACGAAAAAATCTGACGTTGCCGGTCGCCGCGGTTTTTACACCCGATGCCGATAAACAAAGTTGTGTCTGGGTGATCGACGAAGTGGAGGGGACGGTCAGCCGTCGTGAAGTCGAACTCGGTCAGTTGACGCTGCTGGGGATCGTCGTGACCAGCGGAGTCGAACCGGGGGACCGGATCGTGACCGCTGGCGTCCATTCGCTCCGCGAAGGCCAGCAGGTCCGCTGGGCCGACGAAGCAGTCGCGTCGACCCCAGGAGATCAATAGCGATGAACTTGCCCACATTCGCTATCGAAAAAGCGGCGGTGACGTTCTTCATCACCTTTCTGGTCGTTGTCGGCGGGATCGCTTGCTACTTTCAACTCGGCCAACTGGAGGACCCCGAATTCACGGTCAAGACGGCGGCGATCGTCACGGCCTATCCCGGCGCCAGTCCCGAACAGGTGGAATTGGAAGTCACCGACCGGATCGAGACTCAGCTGCAGGAATTGGCGGAGATCAAGGAGATCACCTCGAGCTCTCGGGCCGGGCTGTCGATCATCAAGGTCGATATCAAGGACGAATATTGGGCCGACCGGCTGCCCCAGGTCTGGGATACGCTGCGACGCAAAGTCCGCGATGTCGAAACTTCGCTCCCGCCCGGCGCCCAGCGGCCGGTCATCGGTGACGACTTCGGCGATGTGCTCGGTTTTCTGTTCGCGGTCACCCGCGACGGATTCAGCGAGGCAGAGCTTGAGACCTACGTTAAAGATTTACGCAAGGAACTCAGCTTGGTCGATGGTGTGGCCCGGGTCGATCTTTGGGGGATGCCCGAAAAACGGGTCTTCATCGACGTTTCCGAGTCGCAGCTGTCACAACTCGGCATCACGTCTGAACGTTTGATCGCGACACTGCAGTCGCAGGACCGCGTCGTCGATGCCGGTCGGGTCGATTTTCAAAATATCCGGCTGCGGATCGCCCCGACCGGCGAGTTCGATTCGCCCGAGGCGATCGGTGACCTGACGGTCGCTGGGCTGACGAGCGCGGAGCTCGATGGGGTCCGCCGCGATGAGTTGATTCGGATCCGTGATTTCGCTTCGGTTTCGCTCGGTTACGCCGACCCGCCATCGCGAGAATTGCGACAGGATGGCTTTCCTGCCATCGCCATCGCGATCGCGCCGCGGGCGGGGGCCAACGTCGTTGCGGTCGGGCGAGCGATCGACGTCCGGTTGGCCGAACTGTCAGCCGAACTGCCGGTCGGCATCGAGGTAAAACATATCTCCTGGCAATCCGATTCGGTCAGCGAATCGGTCAGCGCCTTTTTGGTCAACCTGCTTCAGGCGATCGCGATCGTATTCATCGTCATCGCCGTGACGATGGGGATCCGAGTCGGCATCATCATCGGGATCAGTGGCCTCGTTTTCCCGATCCTAGCCACGTTCATCGTGATGTGGTTGACGCAGATCGATCTGCAGCGGGTTTCACTCGGCGCCCTGATCATTGCGATGGGCATGATGGTCGACAACGCGATCGTCGTCGTCGACGGGATTGTCGTCCGGATCGGCCAGGGGATCGATCGCAAACGGGCCGCGATCGAAGCGGCCAACCAGCCGGCGTTGGCGTTGCTGGGGGCCACCGTCGTCGCCTGCATGGCCTTCTACCCGATCTTCGCTTCGACCTACAGCACCGGTGAGTACGCCGGCAGCCTGTTTACCGTCGTCGCGATTTCACTGCTGCTCAGCTGGATCTTTTGCCAAACCGTGACGCCAGTCTTGGCGATGAAGTGGTTGCCGGCACCGCGTCCGGGAAGTGAATCGGCTGACGCCTACGGTTCGCCACTGCTGAACCGTTTTCGCGGACTGCTGCGATGGGCGATCCGCAGGCGTTTCGCTTTCCTCGGCGGCTTGGTCGGGCTGCTTTTGGTTTCGGGCTGGGGATTCCGCTTCGTTCCGCAACTGTTCTTTCCCGAATCGAGCCGTCGCCAATTGATGATCGATTATTGGTCGCCCGAGGGGACGCGGATCCAACTCGTTTCCGAAGACCTGCGACGGATCGAAGCGGCGTTGCTCGCTCGGGACGAAGTATCGGGTGTGAGCAGTTTCATCGGCCAGGGACCTCCACGGTTCTACCTGCCGGTGGCGCCTGAAGATGCCTATTCGAGCTACGCCCAAATCGTCCTCAATACCCACACGCTCGCCGATGTCGGTTCGGTAATCGATTGGCTCAACCCGTGGTTGGCCGAAAACGTACCCAACGCGATGGTCCGTGTCCGTCGGTACGCCGTCGGCGCCTTCGACGATTGGAGGTTCGAAGCTCAGTTCAGCGGCCCCGCCAACGCCGACCCGGAGATCCTCCGTGGGCTCGCCGAACAGGGAATGGAGATATTACGGGCGACGCCGATGGCGAAAGAGGTGCGGACCGATTGGCGACAACGGACGCCGAAATTGGTGCCGGCGTTTAATCAGGAACGAGGCCGTTGGGCAGGCGTCTCACGGGAGGCGCTGGCGTTGGCAACTCGCCGGGCTCAGGACGGCGTCGTTGTCGGCCAATTTCGCCAAGACGATGACCTGATCCCGATCCTGTTTCGCAACCGTGAAGACGAACGGCAGACCGCCGCCGCGTCACTCCCGGCGCTGCAAGTCGTCCGCAGCTTTTCGTCACAAACCGTCCCGGTTTCGCAAGTCACCGACGGCATCGATTGGCAATGGGAAGACCCGCTGATCTGGCGTTCGGACCGGCGTCGTGCGATCCGCGTCCAATGCTCGCCCCGAAACGTCACCACGGCCGCTCTACGCGCCGGAGTCGTCGCTGACTTCGAAGCCATCCCGCTGCCGCCCGGTTATCGGCTCGATTGGCAGGGCGAGTTCAAAAGTGCCCAGGATTCACAGCAAGCGTTGATCCCTGGCATCGTCCCGTCGATCGTGATCATGGTCTTGATCCTCGTGCTGTTGTTCAACGCCTATCGCCCCCCGCTGATCATCTTCTTGGTCTTGCCCTTTGTCATCATCGGGATCACCTTCGGGCTGTTGATCACCCGTGTCCCGTTCGGCTTCATCGCGCTGCTGGGAGCGATGAGTTTATCCGGGATGATGATTAAGAACGCCGTCGTCTTGCTCGACCAAGTCGGAACGAACCTAGCCGACGGAATGTCTCAGCTCGACGCCGTCATCGAAGCCGCGGTTTCGCGGTTGCGACCGGTGATGAATGCCTCGGCGACGACCGTGCTCGGCATGCTGCCGCTGTTGCAGGACGTCTTTTGGGTGTCGCTATCGGTGACAATCATGTTCGGCCTGGCGGTCGGAACCGTACTGACGATGGTCGTCGTTCCGGTGCTCTACGCCCTGCTCTATCGCCTGCCCAACCCCACGACCAGCGTGGAAGACAAGCAGGCCCAAACCGCGTAGCGGGCGGTGCCAATTCGAACGTTGGGGCATCCCGTAGCGGAAGTCGCAGAGACTTTCGAGACGTCAGCTAAACAAATTCGTAGCGGAAGTCGCAGAGACTTTCGAGACGTCAGCTAAACGCCGAAACTCAAGTGCTTCGCAACCTCCATCTGTCGTCAGGGTGGCACGCTCAGAGCCTCAGGCGATGGGCGTGAGAGCGAGCAACGATGCCAGCGTCGGCCCGGCCGGCATGTGGCTCATCGGTTCGCTCAACAGCGCCGCGTTCAAGCGTTCACGCTGCCGCCCACGCCCTTCGTT
>SKZY01000301.1 GCA_007127095.1 Planctomycetaceae bacterium | reverse complement strand
GCGATTTTTCTGGCGAGTTGCCGACGACAAACCGGGGTGGGACGCCTAGAATTTCGGCTCCCCACTTTCCCCCGAGAGCCCGATCTATGAAGTTCCGTTTCCCGATCCTGATCATCGACGAAGATTTTCGCAGCGAGAACACGTCGGGGTTTGGGATTCGTGCCCTCGCCGAGGCGATCGAGGGCGAGGGCGCCGAAGTCGTCGGGGCGACCAGCTACGGTGATCTGTCACAGTTTGCCCAGCAGCAGAGTCGCGCTTCGGCGTTCATCCTGTCGATCGACGACGAAGAGTTTTCCTCGGGGGATGAAGATTCCCCGGCGATCGGCAAGCTGCGAGACTTCATCCAGGAGATCCGGTTTCGCAACGCCGAGATCCCGATCTTTCTCTATGGCGAGACGCGGACCAGCAGCCACATTCCCAACGACATTTTGCGGGAATTGCACGGCTTCATCCACATGTTCGAAGACACGCCCGAGTTTGTCGCCCGGCATATTTTGCGGGAAGCCCGCTCCTACACCGACAGCCTTTCCCCACCGTTTTTCCGGGCCTTGGTCCACTATGCCAGCGACGGTTCGTACTCCTGGCACTGTCCCGGACATTCCGGCGGCGTGGCGTTTTTGAAAAGCCCCGTCGGCCAGATGTTTCACCAATTTTTCGGTGAAAACATGCTCCGAGCCGACGTCTGCAACGCGGTCGAGGAGCTCGGTCAACTGCTCGATCACACCGGTCCGATCGCCGCCTCGGAACGCAACGCGGCGAGAATTTTTCACGCCGACCACTGTTTCTTCGTCACCAACGGCACGTCGACCTCCAACAAAATGGTCTGGCACTCGACCGTCGCCTCGGGCGACATCGTCGTCGTCGACCGCAACTGCCACAAATCGATCCTGCACGCGATCATCATGACCGGAGCCGTGCCGGTCTTTCTGACGCCGACCCGCAATAATCTGGGGCTGATCGGGCCGATCCCGCTTGACGAGTTCCGCCCGGAGAACATCCAACGCAAGATAGATGCCAATCCGTTCGCCCGCGAAGCCCAAGCCGCCCACCCCGGGCGTAAGCCGCGGATCCTGACGATCACTCAATCGACCTACGATGGCATCGTCTACAACGTCGAGACGATCAAGCAGATGCTCGACGGCTACATCGACACGCTGCATTTCGATGAAGCCTGGTTGCCGCACGCGACCTTTCACGACTTTTATCTGAACATGCACGCGATCGGCCGCGACCGTCAGCCGTGCCGCGAATCGATGGTCTTCGCCACCCACTCGACCCACAAGTTGTTGGCCGGGATCTCGCAAGCGTCCCAAATCCTGGTCCAGGAATCGGGGTCGCAAAAGCTCGATCGGCATATCTTCAACGAGGCTTACCTGATGCACACCTCGACATCGCCGCAGTACGCGATCATCGCGTCGTGCGATGTCGCGGCGGCGATGATGGAGCCGCCTGGAGGGACGGCCTTGGTCGAAGAATCGATCGCCGAGGCGCTCAATTTCCGCCGCGCGATGCGAAAAGTCGACGCCGAATGGGGCTGCGATTGGTGGTTCCAGGTCTGGGGGCCCGACGACATTGTCGATTCCGGTAGCGGCAGCCGCGAAGATTGGATGCTCCGCCCCGAGGACAACTGGCACGGTTTCGGCGATATCGCCGCCGGATTCAATATGCTCGACCCGATCAAGGCGACCGTCGTGACCCCGGGACTGAACGTCGAAGGCCAATTCGCCGAATCGGGGATTCCGGCGTCGATCGTGACCCGTTACTTGGCCGAACACGGTGTGATCGTCGAAAAAACGGGGCTCTACTCGTTCTTCATCATGTTCACGATCGGAATCACCAAGGGCCGCTGGAACACGCTGCTTAGCGCTTTGCAGCAGTTCAAGGATGATTACGACAAGAACCAGCCGATGTGGCGGATTTTGCCGGAATTTTGTCAGCAATATCCCGCTTACGAGACGATCGGGCTGCGTGACCTCTGCCAACGGATTCACGACGCCTACAAAAAGCACGACATCGCCCGGGTGACGACCGAGATGTACCTGTCGCCGATGCAACCGGCGATGAAACCGTCGGACGCCTACGCGATGATGTCGCACCGCGAGATCGACCGGGTCGAAATCGATGACCTCGCCGGCCGGGCCACCGCGGTGCTGCTGACACCCTATCCGCCCGGCATCCCGCTGCTGATCCCCGGCGAGCGGTTCAATCGGTTGATCGTCGAATACCTGCAGTTCGCCCGGATGTTTAACGCCAAGTTTCCTGGGTTTGACACCGATATCCACGGATTGGTGGAGGAAACGATCGATGGCCAACGACGGTACTTCGTCGATTGCGTTCGCGGGATCGCCGCTGCCGACGCCGACAACCTCGAAGCGGCCAGGCGGGCGCCGCTGCCGATCGGTGATCCGACCCACGATCCGGGCGGCGCGGCTGCCGGGATTCGTACCGGCAGCCCAACCTGACCGGGCGTGCTAGAATCCGCGTCCGCTCACCGGATGTGATCGCTTCGCCTCTCTCTACCGCCCTATTTCGATCAAGATGCCTCGCTACAACCCCGCCGAAATCGAACCCCGTTGGCAAGCTTACTGGGAACGGAACAAGACCTTCGCCACTAGCGAACTGCCCGAACCGTCGCGCGGCGGCAAGAAACGATATGTGCTCGACATGTTCCCCTATCCCAGTGGCGATGGGTTGCACGTCGGTCACCCCGAGGGCTACACCGCGACCGATATCGTCTCGCGGTTCGCGCGGATGCGTGGCGATAGCGTGCTGCACCCGATGGGCTTCGACGCCTTCGGGCTGCCCGCCGAGGAACACGCCATCAAGACCGGCGAACACCCTCGCATCCAGACCGAACGGAACATCGAAAACTTCACCCGTCAGCTCAAGATGCTGGGGTTCAGCTACGACTGGGACCGCAGCCTCGCGACGACCGATGAGGCCTATTTTCGCTGGACCCAGGCGATCTTTCTGGTGCTCTACGACACCTGGTTTGACCACGACCAACAGCTCGGCCGGCCGATCGCGGAGTTGCCGATCCCGAATGAGGTGTCGATGCGGGGCGAAGCGGCCGTGGCGGCCTACCAGGATTCGATGCGATTGGCTTATCAAGACGATGCCCTGGTCAACTGGTGCCCCGAACTCGGGACCGTGCTGGCCAATGAAGAGGTCGTCGATGGGCTGAGCGAACGGGGGAGCCACCCCGTTCAACGGATCCCGCTGCGGCAGTGGATGTTGCGGATCACGGCCTACGCCGAGCGGCTGATCGATGGCCTCGAATCGCTCGATTGGGCTCCGGGGATCAAAAAGTTGCAGACCGACTGGATCGGGCGGAGCAGCGGCGCCGAGGTCGATTTTTACATCGGCGGCGAGGATTCGTTCGCGGCTTGGAAATCGCTGCGGCAGGCGAATCCGCTCGACGACACCCCGCCGGCGGACGTGCTGCGAGTCTACACGACACGCCCCGACACGCTGTTCGGGGCGACCTACATGGTGATCGCCCCGGAACACCCGTTGGTCGACCAGCTGACCGCCGAATCGCAGGCCGCCGACGTAAATGCCTACCGCGAGAAGGCCTCGTTCAAGAGCGACCGTGAACGGACCGAAGGCGACCGGGCCAAGACGGGCGTCTTCACCGGCAGCCATGCGATCAACCCGGTCAACGGCGAGCCGATCCCGATCTGGGTCGCCGATTACGTGTTGGCCAGCTACGGGACCGGTGCGATCATGGCCGTTCCGGCTCACGACCAGCGAGACTTTGAGTTCGCTACTCAGTTCGGGTTGCCGATCGTCGCCGTCGTCGAACCGCCGGCCGACCTGCCAGGTCGCGACGAAGTGCTCGCCGGTCGCGAATGCTTCGTCGGCTCGGGGCGGGTGATCAACAGCGGCCCGTTCAACGGCCAAGAGTCCGATACGGTCAAACAGACGATCACCGACCAACTTTCCAATGACGGCCTCGGTCGGGCGGCCGTCAATTACAAGCTCCGCGATTGGTTGTTCAGTCGACAACGGTTCTGGGGCGAACCGTTCCCGATCCTGCACGAGTTGGATGCTCAAGGCAATCCGACCGGCGCCAAGCGGCCGGTCCCCGCCGAGCAACTCCCGGTTCGCTTGCCAGAGTTGGCCGATTTCAAGCCGCACGGCAGACCCGAACCGCCGCTCGAAAAAGCCGATGATGCCTGGCTGTACGTCACGATCGACGGAGTGCGTTACAAGCGCGAGACGAACACGATGCCGCAGTGGGCCGGGTCGTGTTGGTATTACCTGCGGTACATCGACCCGCACAATGAGACGGCGTTGGTCGACCCGCGAAAAGAAAAAGCATGGATGCCGGTCGATCTCTACGTCGGCGGCGCCGAACATGCCGTTTTGCACCTGCTCTATTCACGATTCTGGCACAAGGTGCTGTACGACCGCGGATTCGTCAGTACCGCCGAACCGTTCGGCAAATTGGTCAACCAAGGGATGATCCTGGGCGAGGTCGAGTTCACCGGCTTTCAAGATCAATCCGGGAATTGGATCTCGGCCCGCGACGTCCTTCGCGATGTCGACGGCAACCGCATCGATCCCGCTGGCAATCCCGTCTCGTCGGTCACGGTCGACGAAGCCGATGTCGAAAAGTCGGGTGACGCATTCTCGCTCAAGTCGGATCCCGCGGTGCGGATCGACAGTCGTGCTCACAAGATGTCCAAGAGTCGCGGGAATGTTGTGAATCCCGATGTCGTCGTCCGCGATTTTGGCGCCGACTCGCTGCGGCTCTACGAAATGTTCATGGGGCCACTCGAAGCGACCAAACCGTGGAGCATGACCGGTGTCGGCGGCGTCCGCGGTTTTCTCGACCGCGTTTGGCGGATGATCGTCGACGACCGCGCCGATGACGTTGTCCTTTCCCCGGCCGTGGTCGACACGCCTTGCGACGAAGAGCAATCGCGGATGATGCACCTGACGATCCGCCGTGTCACCGAAGATACCGACTCGATGAGCTTCAACACGGCGATCGCCCGGATGATGGAGTTCACGAATTACTTCACCCGTTGCGAAACCCGGCCGCGTGAAGCGATGGAAGTGATCGTCACGTTGCTGGCACCTTACGCCCCCCACATCGCCGAAGAGTTGTGGCAATGTCTCTGCGGTGGTGATATCACCGCACATGGCTGTGTGTCGCTCCGCGCGTGGCCGCAGTGGGACGAAGCCGCCCTGGTTCAGTCGACGATCGAGTTGCCGGTTCAAATCAACGGCAAAGTCCGTGGTAAAATCACCGTTGCGGCCGAAACTTCCGAAGCATCCGTGATCGCGTCGGCTTGTCAGGACGAGCGGATCGCGGGTTTGATCGAGGGTAAACGAATCGTCAAGTCGATCGTCGTTCCTGGTCGCCTGGTTAACCTAGTCATCAAGTAGTCGCGACGTCACGCCTGCAGCGCGCGTTCGATCACGGCCGGTTTCTCTCCCG
>SKZY01000404.1 GCA_007127095.1 Planctomycetaceae bacterium | reverse complement strand
GCGTGAGCGGTCATGGTTGAGCAACCGGACCGTCAGCAACTATGATGACGGCGGTGGCGACGCCATCCCGCCTCGACTCCCCATCCCCACGCTCCTCCTAGGCAATCGTTCGATGTTTTTTCCGCTCTCACCAGCGCGATTCGGGCCGCGCCGTGGCCGCCATCTGATCGCGGCATTTTTGACCATCGCGGCCTCATTCGTTTCGTCGACCGCCGGGCCCGCGTCGGCACAGGCCCCGCCGATCGAACCGGGGCCGTATGAGCACGGCCCCGACTCGAGCCCGATGGAGGGCGTCCCGCAAGGGACAGTGACCGAACACGAATTGCTCGACAGTAGCGTTTTTCCCGGCACCAAACGACGCTTCAGCGTTTACGTCCCGGCCCAGTATGACGGCAGTCAACCGGCCGCGTTGATGGTATTTCAAGACGGCCACGCCTACGTCGGCCCCGGGGGTGATTTCCGCGCCACCACCGTTTTCGACAACTTGATCCATCGCGGCGAAATGCCGATCACGGTCGGGGTTTTTATCGACCCGGGGACCACCGGTGAGCTGCCCGAGAAGCGGGGCTGGAATCCGCGTCCGACCAACCGAGCGATCGAGTACGACACGGTCAGTGACGACTACGCTCGATTCTTGCTGGAGGATGTACTGCCGATCGTCGCCGAGCGGGTGAAGTTGACCGATAACCCTGAATTGCGGGCGATCTGCGGGATGAGTTCCGGGGGGATCTGCGCCTTCTCGGTCGGCTGGTTCCGTCCCGATTCGTTTCGCAAAGTGGTCAGTCATATCGGCAGTTTCGTCGACATCCGCGGTGGCCATGTTTATCCGGCTTTGGTCCGCAAGGGCGAGTCACGGCCGCTGCGAGTCTTTCTGCAAGAAGGCGCCAACGATCTCGACAACCAACACGGGAATTGGCCGCTGGCTAACCTGCAGATGGCGAATTCGCTGGCATTCCGCGATTACGATTATCGATTCGTCTACGGAGATGGCGAGCACAATGGGCGGCACGGGGGGACAATTTTCCCCGATACACTCCGTTGGCTGTGGCGAGACTGGTCCGATCAGACTCCCTGAACCCGGTCCGGATCGACGCCCCCTTCGTTAAGGATCGCGCGGAAAATAAGTGCTTGACACTTTGTCTTCCCGCACATTGCTAACCCGCCCGCCATCAGCATGACCGTTCCCGACGCTCGAGACCCCCGCGACATTCACTTCTCGGTTCCGCAAGTCCACCGCCTGCGGACGACTTGGGAGGTCGCTGGGGATGACTTCGCCGAATTGCTCGACCTGTTGCAGCGGTCGAGCGACGATCCGGCGGCGAGTTCATCGCCGAAAGTCTTGGTATGGGCCGACGCGGAAGTCGCCGCGGCGAGCCCGCGGGTGGCCGCGATCGCGAAACGGCTGTGTCAATCGGGTCGGGCCGATTTGGTCGCCGATGTACGGTTGATCCCGGGGGGCGAGGTTTCGAAGAATTCGCCTGAGGTGGTCGAATCGTTGCTCAGCGAGATCAACGACGCGATGCTCGATCGCCGCAGCTACATCATCGCGATCGGTGGCGGTGCGATGCTGGACACCGCCGGTTACGCCGCCGCGATCGCGCACCGCGGTATCCGACTGATCCGCATCCCGACGACCACGCTCTCGCAGGCCGATTCGGGGGTCGGGGTGAAAAATGCGATCAATCATTTCGGCAAGAAAAATTGGGTCGGCACGTTCGCCGTCCCCTGGGCGGTGATCAACGATGCCGGGTTCTTGACGACGTTGCCGGATCGCGATTTCGTCTGCGGGTTCAGTGAGGCGGTCAAAGTATCGTTGTTGAAAGACCCCGCCACCTTCGAGCGGATCTGCGAGGACGCGGCGGCGATCGCGAGCCGCGACATGACGGTCGCCTGCCGGGTGATCGAAGCTTCGTGCCAGATGCACTTGCGTCACATCACGCAGGGCGGCGACCCGTTTGAAACTCTGGAGGCTCGACCGCTCGATTTCGGTCACTGGTCGGCTCACCGGCTGGAACCGCTCTCCGATTACGCCATCCGCCATGGCGAAGCGGTAGCGATCGGCGTCGCGCTCGATTGCATCTATTCGTCGCTCGTCCACGGCTTTCCGGCGAGCGACGCCGAGCGGGTTTGCGATTGTTTCACCCGCCTCGGGTTGCCGCTGTGGGATGAGGCGTTGGACGATTTTGAGAATGTACTGGGGGGCCTAGAGGAGTTTCGTCAGCACCTCGGTGGCCGACTGACCGTGACGATGCTGCGGGGCATCGGCGAGCCGCTGAACGTCCACCAGATCGACGTCGACGCGATGCGGTCGGCGGGAGAGCGGCTCAAGGAAATCGCGCTGCGGTCGGTGCCGCCGCGCGGAGAAGTCATGTCAGCCAGTCGTCGATCACCCGACCACCGACATCGGTGAGCCGAAAATCGCGGCCTTGGAAGCGGTGGGTCAGCCGCAGGTGATCGAGCCCGAATTGGTGCAGCATCGTCGCGTGCAGATCGTTGACGTGGACCGGTTTTTCGGTCACGTGCCAACCGATCTCATCGGTCGCGCCATAGGTCTGTCCGCCTTGGAACCCGCCTCCCGACATCAACATCGTGAAGGCGTAGGGATGGTGATCGCGGCCGGTACCGACTTCGCGTTTGCCACTGCGGTTTTCTCCCAGCGGTGTGCGGCCGAACTCGCTGCCCCAAACGACCATGGTCGAATCGAGCAAGCCGCGGCGTTTGAGATCGGTGATCAGTGCGGCGATCGGTTGATCGACACAACCGGCGTTGTAAGGCAACTCGGTCGGGATATTGCTGTGGTGATCCCAGGAGGCGTAGATGATGTTGATGAACCGCACGCCACGCTCGACCATCCGCCGCGCGAGCAGGCAATTGCGGGCAAAGCTTTGGTAGGTGTCACCTTGCTTGCCGCGACCGCCGAGTCCCTCGGGTTCCGAGCGTTCGATCCCATATTCGTCGATCGTCGCTTGTGACTCGTCGGCTAAATCGATCAGCTCGGGTGCCGCGGTTTGCATCCGGTAAGCCAATTCATACGACGCGATCCGCGCCGCGATCTCGGGGTCGTGTACCTCGGCATAGCGACGGCTATTGACCTCGCGGAGCGTATCGAGGCCGCGTCGCTGGAGTTCGTCGGGCAGCCCCGGCGGGTTGGTGAGATTCAACACCGGTTCGCCCTGATTGCGAAATGGCACCCCGGCGTGGGTGGAAGGCAAAAAGCCCGATTGCCACAGCGTCGTCCCGCCGGACGACCCACGACCGCTGGTCAGGACGACGTATCCGGGCAGATCCTGCGATTCGCTGCCGAGCCCGTAGGTCAACCAAGAGCCCATCGTCGGCAGCCCGAAAGTGCCTCGGCCGCACTGCATCATCAACTGGCCGGGATGGTGATTGAACTGGTCGGTATGCAGCGATCGGACCATCAGCAAATCATCGGCGACGCCGCCGAGGTGCGGCAACAATTCGCTCAATTCCATCCCACATTCACCATACCGGTCGAACCGATAGGGCGACCCCTGCAACAGCGCGTTTTCCTTTTTGATGAACGCGAACCGGACTTTTTCCAGCATCGAATCGGGCAACGGCTCGCCGTGACGCGATTGTAAAGTCGGCTTGGGATCGAACAGGTCGATCTGGGATGGCGCCCCGGCCATGAAGATAAAGATACAAGCCTTCGCCCGGGCGTCGAAATGAGGTTGCCGAGCGGCCAGCGGATTGACCAGATCGCCATCGGCATCACCACGACCGGCGGCCGATTCACGATCGGGCGCGGCGGCAGCGGCCGGGTCGAGCAGCCCGTCGGCAGAGAGCATCGCGCCCAACGCGGCCATCCCGAGGCCGCTGGCGGTCGTATTGAGGAACTCACGCCGCGCGCGATCCACGGCTCGGGAGTCAGCTCGGGCATCGGCGCGGGGTGGCTGGGGCGACATAAGACAGGACCGAGTTTCAATCGCGGACAATGAACTCATCTAAGTTAATCAAGATGCGGGTCGTAGCGGCCCAAGCGGCGATCCGCTGGGGCGGATAGTCGGTCGACGTGATCGCTCCCAACAAACGCTCGGCAGCGTCTTCGTCGGCTCGGTAATAACGATCGGCCGCGGCGAGCAACTCGGCGAACGATTCGAGTTCGCTTTCGGCAGGGGGACGCGTCAGGCAGAGTCGAAACGCATAGCGGAGTCGCTCTCGGTCGTCGTCGTGAGTGGAATCGAGAACCCGCAGAGCCAAGGCGATCGCGGCTTCGTTAAAAACCTCGTCGTTCAGCAGCGTCAAGGCTTGCAGCGGTGTGTTGCTGGAATCGCGTCGCAACCGCGACGTGTTGGCATCGGGACAGTCGAATGTGATCAAGGTCGGGTGTGGCGCCGTCCGCTTGAAAAAGGTGTACATCCCACGCCGGTAGCGGTCACCGCCGGCACTCGTTTTCCACTTGAAGTTATTGGCATAGCTCAGCTCTGCGATGCCCGGTGGCAACGGCGGGAAGACACTCGGACCGCCGACCCGACGCTCCAGCAGGCCGCTGCTGGCGAGCGCCAGGTCACGGACGATCTCCGCCTCGACACGGACCCGATTCTGCCGCGACAACAGCCGGTTAGTCGGGTCAAGTTCGTTCGGTTGCGGCCGCTGGTGCGACGCTTGACGGTAGGTCGCACTGGTCACGATCTCGCGGATCAGCGCCTTGCGGCTCCAGTTCCAATCGTGTGACAACCGCCAAGCCAGCCAGTCGAGCAATTCGGGATGTGACGGTCGTTCGCCGCGAACGCCGAAATCGTTGACCGTCGCCACCAGGCCGCGGCCGAACAGTCGGGCCCAGACCTGATTGACGATCACTCGCGACGTCAGCGGATGATTCGGATCAAACAGCCAGTGGGCCAGATCGAGCCGATCGGGAGGGGAACCCTCGTAGCGTGATCGCAGCGGGTGAACCGCTTCGAGGACTTCCAAGCCGCCGCCGAGGACCTCCTCGGCGGGCTGCAGAAAATCGCCTCGTTCGAGTCGGCGGGTATCGCGAACAGCCGCGGCGATGACGGCGGCCGGCAGCATCGCTGGAGCGTCCGAATCGGCTCGATCACCGGCGGGCAGCGGTGATGAAACCGGAACCTCGATCTCGGCCTCATCAACCGCATTGAAGAGAGCGAACAGGCGAAAATAATCGCGGTGGGAGATCGGATCGTATTTGTGCGAATGGCAGCGGGCACAATTCATCGTCAGCCCCATCCAGACCGCGGCGGTCGTCTCGGCACGATCGAACGTCGCCTCGACACGAAACTCCTCCTGATCGACACCGCCCTCGGTGTTGGTCAAGGTTTGGCGATTGAATGCGGTCGCCAATTGTTGCAGCGGCGTCGACTCGGGTAATAAGTCGCCGGCGAGTTGTTCGATGGCGAATCGATCGAGCGGCAGATCCCGATTGATCGCTTCGATCACCCAATCGCGATATCGCCAAGCGTGAGGACGTGGGCGATCTTT